>JAISSL010000280.1 GCA_031273145.1 Zoogloeaceae bacterium
CTTGAAGAAATCGCCGTACTTCTTGTCCTCGGACAGAATGTGCTTGGTCAGCCAGTTCCGCAGGAATTGCAGCAGCTCGAAGCTGATTGCGGCGCGACCGCTGGCGATCTTCTGCTGGAGGGCTTCCACCTCCACCACCAGGTCTTTATGCAGCCTGCAATGCTCCTCGTACTCCGGGTATTTGCCGATACGCATCAAGGTCTGCTCCAGCGCAAAATGCACGTGGGTATAGTCTACCAATTCATTGAGGATAACGCGGCAGGCGGCGCTGCCCGCCTTCTGCGTGATCGCCTCATGCAATTTATCCACCATGAGGAACAGGGTTTTATGTTGTTCATCAATTTCAGCAATTCCGACGCTATATTCATCGGACCAGACAAACGTCTTGCTCATCATTTGACTCCTGCATAACGCGGAAAAGAACCAGACTGTTAGGATACCGTAAGTCTTGCGGCGCGTGAATAAAAAAAAGCCTGGTTACGCGGATACTTTCAACTTTTCGCGTCTTTACCTGAAATGGGTTAGACTGTCGCATTCAGGTGGCTCTGCCGCTCCCCTCAGGCAACCCTCCCAGACCGGAGTTCTTCTTATGGCGCATAAATTCTCTTTCCGACAAGGCATCGTCGCCGGATTTACGGCCATCATCGTCCTGCTCGGCGGCGTGATCCTGCATAGCTGGGTGCAACTGGAACGCATGACCGAGCGAAGCCAGACCATCGGGCGGCAGGTGCTTGAGCTTTTTACCACACTGCAAGGGCTGGATGAGCGCAGTATTGACCTGGAACGCAACATTCAGCAGTATCGGCTGGTGCGGCAGGAATCTTTCCGCATCAGCTTCAACGCAACACAAAATCAGGCGCTCATCCTGATAGACCGGCTGGAGCAAAAAAACGACACTATTCCCGGTCTCGCGCCCTTGCTGGCGGAATGGCGCGTCACCCTGCGAAATATCGCCAGGAATCTGGATAAGGAAACGGAATCCGCCTTTATCGGCACTTCCGTGGCTCGCCTTTCCGAATTGCTCTCCCGGATGCGGCAAGTCGCCCAGCAGTGGGTAGACGATCAGGATAGCCAGACGGCCTCCGTGCTCCTCAACCAGCGGGGACTGCTTCAGCTCCAGCTTTTGTTCTCGTTTCTTGGCGCGGCGCTGATTGCGCTTTTCATCGGCAGATGGCTTACCGTTCCCATCAACCAGTTGCAAGCCTTCGCGGCCAGGCTTGGGCGCGGCAAATTCGGCTCGCCCATTGCCTTGAGCGGGCCTTCGGACGTGCAACATCTGGGCAGGCGCTTGAATTGGCTGTCGCAACGCCTGCGGGAAGCGGACAACTTTCAGGAAGGCATTTTGCGCTACACGGAAGAAACGCTGAAAGCGCCCCTTTCTTCCCTGAAAAGCAACATCAACCTTTTGAAAGAAGGCGTCCCCGGCGCTCTGACGGAGGCGCAACGCGCAGTGATCGACATCCTGCTTGCCAATCTTTCCATCCTGCAAAACCAGACCGATTACCTGCACCTGATTATCGAGCGCCTGTTTGAAAAAAGCGACATCGAGCGGCAGCAGGTCAAGCTGCGCGAGTTGTTGACCTGTGTGGTCGAGCGCCAGAGCGAACATCCCCGCTTTGCCGAAGTCAAAACCCGCGTCGACCTCATTTGTCCGCCGGAGACGGAAGTCTGGATGGACGCGGAAAAAGTCATCCATGTGATGAGTTCCCTTTTCAGGAATGCGCTGGATTTTGCGCCCGATGGCAGCGAAATCCGGCTCATCGCCAATCTGGATGCGGAAAAATTCGCGCTGGAATGTCAGGATCAGGGGCCGGGCATTCTGCCGCAGGATGCGCCGCATATTTTTGAACCCTTCTACCATTGCCAGACGCGGCCTGACTATTCCCCTCCCGTGGGAACCGGGGTCAGCCTTGCTGTTGCAAAAGAATTAACGCAAATGATGGAAGGCGACATACAATTACTGGCTACCGCGTCCGGCGCGCATTTTCGCGTCAGCCTGCTCCATGAACCCGATGCCATCATTACTCCATGAACGCTTTTCTTCCCCGTTTTGGCCTTCCGCTCTTTCTTTCTGCCGCTTTCCTGACCGGCTGTGCCACCGCGCCCGTGCCGGAAACGGACCCTTTTTCATGGTCGGCAACGCAGCAAGGCAGTGTAAAGCCCGATACCGTTGAGCGAACCGGCCATGCGCCCCGGGCGCTGCTTTCCTACTATCAATCGCTTGCCTTCTTCACGCCCGATGAATTGTTGCAGGAAAAGCGGCGGATGGCTCAAAACGCCAATTCTCCAGAGGGTCGCCTGCGGCTGGCGATGGTGCTGGGACATCCCCGCCAGCCCAATGCGGAACTCAAACGCGCCAACGACCTACTGACCGATCTCCTGAAAGCCGAGCATGATCCGACCAGCTACATGCTGCAACCGATCACCCGCATGTTGGCATTTTCCTACAGTGAGCGGCTGCGTCTGGAACAGCAGAGCGTCAGACAGAACGCGCAACTGGAAAAATTGCAGCTTCAGGCGCAGGAATTGCAGGGAAAACTGGATGGTCTGGCCGACATCGAACGTTCCCTGCCGCAATCCCGCAGACGTTGACCATGACGCCTGAACCATGAAAAACCATCATCCTCTTCAAGATCATGACTGATTCCATTTTTACCCTGCCTGTCCGCGTTTATTATGAGGATACCGATGCCGCCGGCGTCGTGTATTACGCGAGCTACCTCAAGTTTTTCGAGCGATGCCGCACGGAGTGGTTTCGCGCTGCCGGGCAGGATCATCAGGGCTTGCTGGATTCACAGGGACTTGTCTTTGTGGTCAAGCGCGTCCAGCTTGATTATCTTGCGCCAGGGCGGCTGGATGACCTGCTTTCCATTGATACCAGCGTGGAAAACCTGGGACGCGCGCATGTGGTGTTTCGCCAACGCGCCCGCCGGGAAGCGCAGATTCTGGTCGACGGGACGGTACAGGTTGTCTGCGTCGACATTGCAAAGATGAAGAGCGCCCCCATTCCCGGCTGGCTACGCGCCAAGCTGGTCGCATACTCGGAGGAACCCGCCGCATGAACGTTACCCAAGACCTTTCCATCCTGCATCTGATTCTGCAAGCCAGCGCCATTGTCCAGATCGTGATGGGCATTCTGGTCTGGATTTCCTTCACGTCCTGCTATTACATTTCTATCAAATGGTTTGCGGTGCGGGATGCCCGCCGGAAAACCGAGAAATTCGAGCGCGATTTCTGGTCGGGCGGCGATCTTTCCAGTCTGTATAACCGGGCGCTCAACCGTAGCTATCACGCGGGCAGCATGGA
>JAISSL010000006.1 GCA_031273145.1 Zoogloeaceae bacterium
CACGATTTCAACCGGCTGAAACAGACCTTTGTGGAATTCCTGAATCGCCTGCCCTTCTATGGCGTGGCGGTACTCTGTCAGGATGACCCGAATGTGCGCGAAATTCTGCCGCAGGTCTCGAAGCAGGTGGTGCGTTATGGCCTGTCGCCGGAAGCCAATCTCTATGCCAAAAATATCCGCGCGGAAGGCGGGCAGATGCACTTCGATGTCATTCGGGTCAATGGGCACGTCTCCCATCTGCCCATTATCCTCAATACGCCGGGGGTGCACAACGTCCTGAACGCGCTGGCGGCTATTGGAGTCGCAACCGAATTGCAGATCCCGGATGCCGCCATTGTCAAGGCATTGGCGGAATTCAAGGGCGTGGGACGGCGCTTTCAGCGGTATGACGAAGTTATGTTGCCGGATGGCGGCAGTTTTACTCTGGTTGACGATTACGGACATCATCCGGTCGAAATGGCAGCCACGCTGGCAGCCGCGCGGGGCGCGTTTCCCGACCGGCGGCTGGTGCTGGCGTTTCAGCCGCATCGCTACACCCGCACCCGCGATTGCTTTGAAGATTTCGTGAAAGTGCTCTCCGGGGTCGACGCGCTGTTGCTGGCGGATGTCTATGCGGCGGGAGAGCCTCCCATCGTGGCGGCGGACGCGCGCGCCCTGGCGCGAGCGCTCCGGGTTGCGGGCAAGGTGGAGCCGGTATTCGTCGAGGACATTGCCGACATGCCGGCGCGGGTGCTGGAAATTGCGCGGGCAGGCGATGTCGTCATCACGATGGGGGCGGGTTCCATCGGCAAGATTCCGCAAAGAATTGTTCAATTGCAGGCGGGGGCGTGATATGGAACAGCATTTCGGCAAAGTCGCGGTCTTGATGGGTGGCATCTCCAGCGAGCGAGAAGTCTCTCTCAACAGCGGCAAGGCGGTTCTGGCAGCCTTGCAGGCGCAGGGGATTGACGCCCATGCCTTCGACCCGGCGCATGAATCGCTGGATGCGTTGAAGGCATTTCAGCGCGTGTTCATTGCCCTGCACGGCGGCTATGGCGAAAACGGCGCGATTCAGGGGGCGCTGGAAATCATGGGGATTCCCTATACCGGCTCCGGCGTGATGGCATCCGCCATCGGCATGGACAAGTTTCGCACCAAGCTCATCTGGCAGGCCGTGGGGCTGCCGGTGCCGGAATACGCCATGCTGGACGCGGCATCAGACTTTGATGCCGTGGAACGCCGTCTGGGGTTGCCGATGTTCGTCAAACCGGCGTGCGATGGTTCTTCCGTCGGGGTGTTCATGGTGACGAAGCCCGGCGAACTGAAATCGGCCTATGAATCGGCTCGCCGCTATGGGGAAGTCATCATGGCGGAAGAAGGCATTACCGGCGGCGAATACACGGTCGGCATCGTAGGAGACAAGGCGCTACCCATCGTCAAGATTGAACCAGCGACGGCGTTTTACGATTACGAAGCCAAATACCTGCGCGACGATACCCGCTACATCTGCCCCGCCGAGTTGCCACCGGAAAAGGCTGCCGAAATTCAGGCGGGCGCGAAAAAGGCATTCGATGCCCTGGGCTGCGCGGGCTGGGGGCGGGTAGATTTTCTGATGGATGCCGCCGGACGGCATTATTTTCTGGAAGCCAACACCGCGCCGGGCATGACTTCGCATTCGCTGGTGCCGATGGCCGCGAAGGTTTCCGGTCTTTCTTTTGAAAAACTGGTATTGAATGTGCTTTCTTTTACTAACTCTCTGACTAAACAACAGGATCGGGAATGAATGTGGCGGCAAATACGGTTATTCGACGCACTGACGACGCTCTGTTTAACGGCAGCGTTGGCGATGTTTGCGGCGGCGCTGATGATCGTCTGGCTTCGGATTTTGCCAGTCGAGCGCGTCACGCTGACCGCGCCGCTCGTTCGGGTGACGAATGCCGAGATTGCCGAGGCGCTGCAAGGCCGGTTGAACGGCAACTTTCTGACCCTTTCGTTAAGCCGTATCTGTACTTCCCTGGAAGGGCTGCCCTGGGTGCGGCAGGCAAGCGCGCGCCGGGTGTGGTCGAGCCAGCTTGCCATAACCCTGGCGGAACAGAATCCCGTCGCGCTCTGGGGCGCTTCCGGGCGGGAATGGGTCAATGCGGAAGGGGAAGTTTTTGCCGCGCATCTTCCCGTGGGCGCGCAATCCGTGCCGCCCGATCTGCCGCGCCTGTTCGGGCCGCCGCAGACTTCCGCCTATCTGCTGCAATATTACGCGCAGAGTCGGCAGTTGCTCGCGCAGCTCTCGCTTACGCCCGTCTCGCTCACCTTTTCGGAACGGATGGCGCTGGAAATGCGCCTCTCCAACGGCATGGTTCTGAAGCTGGGGCGGGAAGAAATGGATGGCGTTTCTTCCATGCGGCGGCTCCGGCGCTTCGTTGCGGCCTATCCGCGTTTCGTCGCCAGTCGGCAACAGCTTCCGGCAAGCGTGGATTTACGCTACTCCAACGGTTTTGTACTTTCTCCCGGTCGTCCATGACGCATTCGATGACAAGGATTAGATGATGAACAAGGACAGAATAGACGCTCAAAATCTCATCGTGGCGCTCGATATCGGCACCACGAAAATCGCCATGCTGATGGCGGAAATTGGCAACGAAGACAAGATCAACATCATCAGCCTGGAAGAGCAGGAATCTGCCGGCATCAAGGATGGCGCGGTCGTGAACATCAAGGAAGCCGTTTCTGCCATTTCCAGGGTGGTCGAGCGGGCGCAGTTCATGGCGGACAACATGGCGGGAGAAGTGTACGTCGGCATTGCCGGACGCCACATCAAGGGTCTGCACAGTACCGGGCAGGTGGCGATTCGCAATCAGGAAGTGAGCGAAGAGGATTTGCGGCGCGTGCTCGATATGGCGCAAACCCTGCGGATTCCTTCCGACCATGAAATTCTGCATACCTTACCGCAGGAATTTGTGATTGACGGGCAGGGCGGCATCCGGGAACCCATCGGGATGAGCGGCACAAGGCTGGAAGTCAAGGCGCACATCGTGACGGGTTCGATTTCCGCCGCGCAAAACCTGAAAAAATGTATGACCTTGAGCGGCCTCTCCCTGGGGCAGATTGTGCTGCAACCGCTGGCTTCCAGCATTGCGGTGCTTTCCGAAGACGAAAAGGATTTGGGCGTCTGTCTGGCGGATATTGGCGGCGGCACGGCGGACATTGCCATCTGGAAACAGGGCGCGATTCGCCATACGGCGGTTATCCCGATTGCGGGCAGTGAAGTGACCAATGATATTGCCATCGTCCTGAGCACGCCGACCAAGGATGCCGAGCTTTTGAAATGCGAGCGCGGTTGCGCGCTGGTTGATCTGGTTGCGCCGGAAGAAACCATTGAAGTCCCCGGCATTGACGAACGTCCGAACCGGCGGATGGATCGGCAGGAACTGGTGCAGGTCATCCAGTCGCGCTTGCAGGAGCTTTACGAAAAGATTCAGGAAGAGCTGGTTCGTGAAGGCTTTTTGCGCGACGGCACGGATCGGCTTTCTTCCGGGTTGGTCATTACTGGCGGCGCGGCGCAGATGCCGGGCATGATTGAGCTGGGCGAAGAAATGCTGCATATGCCGGTACGTTTGGGGGTGCCGAAATATTCCGGCAGCTTTGCGGACATTGTTTGCGCCCCCCGTTTTGCTACGGCCTACGGCCTCCTGCTTTCTGCGCGCGAAGACTGGTTGCGCGGCAGAAAGGCGGCGGCTGAGGCTCCTTTTCTGGCGGCTTGGTGGCAGAAAGTCAAGCGCCTCATCAACAGCACTTTTTGAATGGTTTGTTTTCTTTTTTATCTTGGACTGGAGGAATAAAAAATGCCTGAGTTTTACGAAGTTGAACAGGATCAACCGGAACTTGAAGATTTTTGCGACGCCGACGCGGCGGCCAAGATTCTGGTGATCGGCGTGGGAGGGGGTGGCGGCAACGCCCTCAACCACATGATTAGTGAAGGGATTGAAGGCGTGGATTTCCTCGCCATCAATACGGATGCCCAGGCGTTGAGAACCAATCATGCCCACGGGCGAATGATGCTTTACAGCGAGGCGCTCGGCAAGAAGAAGGGGCTGGGCGCGGGCGGTAAGCCGCTGCGGGCGCGGGAAGCGGCAGAAGCCTCGCTGGACAAGCTGCGCGAGCGGCTTGAAGGGTACGACATGGTGTTCATCACGGCGGGCATGGGCGGCGGCACCGGAACCGGCGCGGCTTCGGTCATTGCCCAGCTTGCCAAGGAAATGGACATCCTGACCGTTGGCGTCGTGACCCGGCCTTCCGAAGGCGAGGGCAGCGAGCGACTGGCCAATGCGGAGATGGGCATCAAGGCGCTGACGCCGCATGTCGACGCGCTTTTGGTGATTCTGAACGACAAGCTGAAGGAGTGCATGTCGGTTCCGCGTCCTACCCTGCTGGAGTGCTTCAGCGCGGCCAATGACGTATTGAAGAATGCGGTAGCAGGCATTGTCGAAATCATCACCCGTCCGGGGCTGATCAACGTCGACTTCAACGACGTGAAAGCCGTGCTGGAATCTACGGGACGCGCCCTGATGGGGATGGCGACCATTCCGGCGGGCGACATCGTGGCGATGAATGGGCAGGGACGCGCCAGCATTGCGGTGCAGCAGGCCATCAAGTCGCCGCTGCTGGAAGGCGTGGATTTCACCACGGCCAAGGCGGTGTTGCTCAACATTACCGCGCCGCCCAACTTCCAGTGGGATGAAGTCGACGAGGCGCTGGCGACCATCAAGAGTTTTGCGGTCAAGGATGCCAACGTGATTCATGGCGTGGTGATTGACGAGAGCATGGGGGATAGCCTGCGCGTGACCATCATTGCGGCGGGGCTGGATTTGCCCAAGCCGTCCCTGAGCATCGTCAATCAGGCGACCGGCACGGATGACGCGATCGGACGGCATCTTTCTCCGAGCGAGGAACAGGCCATTCCGGCCATTTACCGCCGCAACAAGACTGTGGGCAGCAAGCGGATTGGCGGGGAACCGGCGCAGAATTTTGCGCCTCTTCAGCCCCGGCGTCCGGCGATGATTGGGAGTGGACGGGGAGATGGCGGTGTGATGCGCCGGGATGGGGGAAAGATAGGCAATCGCGCCATGCCTGATCCCAAACCGCCCGCCTTTCTGACCAAGCAGGCGGACTAGTGTTCTGCGTGTTCTGCGAACAGGCATCGCCTGTTCGCAGAACTTCTGTATCATGCGGTCAGGCACATAACCACTTTGGGAAAGCGCAAAATGAAAACCGTTCGGATAGCCAGCAAGGCGCGTGGGTTTTTATGGATGGTTCTGTGCGGGATTTTCATTTTCCTTTCCGGCTGCGCCTACGATGCTGATTGTCGCCGCTCAGCCGGTTTCTGGAGAATGCCCTTAGATGCGGGAAGTTCGAGAAAGTGCGGCGATTGCGCTCGTTCGGGCGGCTACTACCAAACCATAGATGGCGTTTGCTATGGAGACAATCTTGCCGATGAAGTACGCGCTTGCGCCTACGGCTATAATGCCGGCTACTATTTGGATGGTGTTTGCTTTAATGATAGACACGAATATTTCAAGAAGGATTGCGAACGCAGATACCCGGACTTGGGTGGTTACTACAACGGTTATTGCTATGAAAGCAAGCGTGAATATGACGATCTGTTAGAGGCTTGCATTGCATCGGGTGGCAATTCCATCGAAGGTCGCACTTGCGTGGTGTACGAAGAGTACGAGGAGTACGACGATTACGACTACGACTATGAATCCAGCTCTAGCAAAAGCAAATCCCGCAAGTCCAGAGCATCCAGTCCGAAAAGGGTACAGCCAGTCCGAAGGCGTTGAACACGGGGCTTGCAGATGGTAATGTCTTGCTGACGGCAATTTGCAATTGATAAAATTTGGTGGAAAGCGCAAACCCCCGGCGTATCTTGCGGATGGCAATGTTTTTTAAAAACCATCGCCGTCCGCAAGGTTTACACTTTCCGATAAACCTCGGCACCGGTTTGCGCGAATTCCGTGGCCTTTTCTTCCATGCCTTTCAGAAGCGCGTCGGATTCCAGCAAGCCCTTTTTGGCCGCGAATTCACGCACTTCCTGCGTAATTTTCATCGAGCAGAAACGCGGGCCGCACATCGAGCAAAAATGAGCGGTCTTGGCAGCCTCGTTGGGCAGCGTCGCGTCGTGAAATGAACGCGCCTTGTCGGGGT
>JAISSL010000019.1 GCA_031273145.1 Zoogloeaceae bacterium
GCCTTTCCTGAAGAGGCGTATAATGCGCGTCCCTTCTACGAAGAAGCGGGCGTCGTATAATGGTAATACCCTAGCTTCCCAAGCTAGAGCCGTGGGTTCGATTCCCATCGCCCGCTCCAGGTTGCCAGTCAGCTTCCAGTCTTGGAGGCTGGCTTTTTTATTGTCCGGTTTTGGTGAGGCATCATTTTGGATGACGAGTTTTTCATGCGCGAAGCCTTGTATCAGGCTGCGTCCGCCAGTTGCCTTGGCGAAGTGCCGGTGGGCGCAATCGTGGTTTGCGCGGGAGAAATCGTCGGGCGGGGCTTCAACACGCCGATTGGCGACAACGATCCAAGCGCGCACGCGGAAATCATAGCGTTGCGGGACGCAGGACGAACCCTGGGAAATTACCGGCTGCCGAATTGTGAATTGTTCGTGACCCTGGAACCATGCGTGATGTGCGCCGGAGCTATCCTGCAAGCCCGGATTGCGCGGGTGGTCTATGGCGCGCGCGACCCCAAGACCGGCGCGCATGGAAGCGTACTCGACCTGTTTGCAGAAACGCGGCTGAATCATCAAACCCGCGTTGTGGGCGGCGTCTTGGCAAAAGCCTGTGGCGAACTGCTGCAAACATTTTTTGCCGAACGTCGCAATTGGCAACGGGAACAGCAGGAAGCCGCGCAGGAACCGGAATGAGCATTGCCGCAATCCGCATTTCTCTGGCATCTCAACAACTGGAAACCCTGGATTTGCAGGGCGCGATTGCGCGGGTTTATCCAGTCTCCACTGCCCTAAAGGGGGCGGGGGAACAGTCGGGCAGCCTGCAAACGCCACGGGGTAGGCATATCGTGCGGGCAAAAATCGGGGCAGGCTTGCCGCTCTACAGTGTCTTTTCCGCGCGCCGCCCGACCGGGGAAATCTGGACGCCGCAACTGGATGCCTGCCATCCCGACCGGGACTGGATTTTGACCCGCATCCTCTGGCTTTCCGGCTGCGAGCCGGGCGTTAACCGTCTGGGAGCAGTGGATACCATGCGCCGCTACATCTACATTCACGGATGCAGCAATTTTGCCGCAATGGGCGAACCGCATTCGCACGGCTGCGTAAGGATGCGAAACCACGATGTACTGGAACTGTTCGAGGCTACTCCCATCTATTGCCCGGTGGAAATTAAGTCTTGACGGAGCAATCGTCATGCGGGCTACCCATGACGAAAGAATCAAGATTGTCGCCAAAATGTGTTGTAAGAATGCAAGAATGATAAAGTGACACTTGAACTTTTCATCCTATCCGATTGATTTTTTGTGTTTTGCATGGTTTACTATGAACTGTTTTCATCCAAATGAATTGGCAAGGAATCTGTCATGAAAAGCGATTACATTCGTTTCCTCCCAGGGGTGCTGGCGGTCTTTTTGCTGCTGGTTGCGATGCTGCATGGAAATGCAGAGGCGGCGAACAAAAATACGCCAGCGCAAAAAACTTCACACTGGAAAAAAGGCCAGAAATCGCCGGGGAAATCGCCTGCCCGCAAGGCAAGAAGGCAGGATGCTGTCCTGTCGACAGAACTTTTCGTGGATGGACGGATGAATCTGGGTTCCGCTTCGGCGCTGGTGCTGGATCAGATGGAGGGGACGGTCATTCTGGAAAAAAATGCTTCTACGGTCACGCCGATTGCCTCCATCACCAAGCTGATGACCGCAATTGTGCTCTTGGATACGCCCTATCTGGACATGGATGAGACCATTCAGATTACCAGCGAAGATATTGACCGTTTGCGCGGCAGCGGTTCCCGTTTGCCGGTAGGGCTTTCCTTATCAAGGGATACGGCCTTGCTGCTGGCCTTGATGTCGTCCGAAAACCGCGCCGCAAACGCGCTGGCGCGGCACTATCCGGGCGGGCGAATCGCCTTTGTGGCGGCAATGAACAGAAAGGCGCGCGATCTGGGTTTGCGGTCGACCTATTTTGTCGAGCCGACCGGCCTCTCGCCGCACAATGTCTCAAGCGCCCACGACCTGGCGCGGCTGGTCATGGTGGCGCACCAATATCCGAAAATCCGGGAATATTCCACGATGGCCACGGTTGATCTGGACCTTGGGGAACGGGTGCTGGCTTTCAAGAATACGAACGCGCTGGTCGAAAATCCGGCATGGCAGATTGGGGTTTCCAAAACCGGCTATATTTCCGAAGCGGGGCGTTGTCTGGTGATGCAGACCTGGGTTGCGGAAAAGCCGGTTGTGATTGTGTTGCTTGATTCAACCGGCAAGATGACCCGGGTGAGCGATGCCGCCCGAATCAAACGCTGGATGGAATCCGGCAACAACACAATGCTGCACTCGACCGGAGCGTAAATCCTTAAATGAGACGACATCTAAGCAAAAGGATCGCGCTGCTGTTGTGTCTGTTTGCCTCCTCCACCTGGGCGGCTGACACGCTGACGTTCGCCGCAGTGGGCGACATCATGATGGGGCTTAATTACCCCAACGCCACGCCCATACTTCCGCCGCAGGACGGCGCGCTTACGTTTGAGAGCGTGGGGGATACTCTGCGAAGCGCGGACATAACCATCGGCAATCTGGAAGGCGTACTGCTTGACTCCGGCGGAACCGCCAAGAGCTGCGCGAATCCAAACGTCTGCTACGTCTTCAGGATGCCGGAGCGGTACGCCAAACATCTGGTTGACGCCGGTTTTGACCTGATGAGCATCGCAAACAACCACTCCGGCGACTTCGGCGAACAGGGGCGCAAGTCTACTGTTAAGGTTTTGTCGGCGGCGGGGATCGGGTTTGCGGGGTTCGAGGGGGCGGCTGAAACGCACGTTATGGAAAAAGACGGCGTTAAATACGGGTTCGTCGCGTTTGCCCCGAACATCGGGACGGTGAGTTTTCGTGATTTGGCGCGGGCAAAGGCGTTGCTCGCGGAGTTGAGGAAAAATTCGGACATCGTGATTGTAAGTATGCACATAGGCGCGGAAGGACCAGGCCACACGCGCGTGACGCGCAAAACCGAGACATTTGTTGGCGAGAATCGCGGCAACCCTTACGAGTTTGCGCGCTTCGCCATAGACAACGGCGCGGACCTCGTATTCGGGCACGGGCCGCATGTTGCGCGGGCGGTCGATCTCTACAAGGGAAAATTCATTGCCTACAGTCTGGGGAATTTTGCCACGAATACGAGCGTGAACATCTCCGGCAAAAACGGCTACGCTCCCATCATTAAAGTACGGACGGACAAAAACGGCAACTTTATAGATGGCGAGATAATCTCCGCCATTCAGGAGGGCGAAAACGGCGCGCGCCGCCCGGTTTTGGATGCGACAGGGGCTTGCATAAAAGAGATAAAGAAGCTGACTGAAGCGGACATCCCCGAATCCGGCCTCAATATTGACGAGAAAACCGGCAAGATAACCCGCAAATGAGATACGGAATAATTGCCGCAGTTAAGCGGCGCTTGCGATCTCCCCGCCTTCTTCTCAGAGCCGGACGCGGCAATAGCCTTGCAGATAGCGATGGTTTTAGCATCTTTCAGGGTTTCAAGAGGTGAAATATTTCTGTTGGCTGTCCATAAGTGTGTATAATACACATCATGAACAGCGCAGAATTGTTTCGCTTGCTGGAACGGGATGGTTGGGAACTCGCAAATGTGCGAGGTTCGCACCATGTGTTCAGACATCCAGACAAACCAGGCCATATCGCCGTTCCCCATCCCAGGAAAGACCTTGGGATAGGCTTGAAACACAAACTTCTGAAACAGTCTGGACTGAAGGAAAGATCATGAAATATCCGATTGCCATTGAACCGGGCGACGATACCCATGCGTGGGGCGTGGTCGTACCCGATCTCCCCGGCTGTTTTTCAGCGGCGGACGAAGGCATTGATGAAGCCATTGAAAATGCTCGTGAGGCTATTGAGGCGTGGATAGAGGCGACACTGGATGATGGAGACGCCATTCCAGCAGCAACGAGCATCGCCGCGCATCGGGAAAACCCGGAATTTTCGGGATGGATATGGGCAGTTGTAGAGGTTGACCCGGCGATTCTGGATGACAAGGCCGAGCGGGTGAATATCACCTTGCCACGCCGGGTTTTGCGTCGCCTGGATGAACGCGCCCGCGCCGTAGGCCAAAGCCGGTCAGGGTATATCGCGCAGCTTGCTATCAGCGCGCCGTGACATCAGACGACATGCAAAGTGTTGGCAACACCCTTGCCGAGGAATAAACATGCCTTTTAATAACCCAACCCCCACCACCCGCCGCCGCTTTTTGGCGTCCTTTTTGTCTCTGGCAGCGGCTCCGGCAAAGGGGATGCCTCTGTTCGGCAAGCAAAGGGCGCGTGATCTAGGCAAGGTCTATGAGTATCTCAAGGATGCCGATTTACGTATCAAAGAGATTGGCAGGCAACGCATAACAATCAAAAACATCATTTTCTCAAATGAGGAATTCCGTGGCGCTTGGGGATATTTAGATTTTGTTGACTGTAAGTTTACAGGGCAAGGCTTTATTCGCCTTAATTGGCTAGTGAATTGTACGTTTACCAATTGTCATTTTTCTGGATTTTTTGAATTTGGAAACGCGAAAAACGTTAAATTTATCAATTCCACTGTACATGGAGAAAGAAGCATACTAGGCTTCTCTGACGGAGATACAGGCCCTATATTTGATGGTTGCAAGTTTATTAATCCTGATTATGACCATAATCAGGAATGGGGTATTCTCTGTGATGGAGATGTTTTATTCATTGATTGCAAAGCAAAAGGATTTGTACTAGAAGGCGATAAAAAGCTGACATTGCGTCGCTGTACTACTGAGATAGTGCGGCTTGGAACAGCTTATCCCGGTGCATACAGCGACAAAAGCCAGATGCCTTATTCCGACTTTTTGCTTGAGGATTGCGATTTTACACGTGGTGTAGACGCAACGAATCTCGAACTCAACAGTTTCACCTTGAGAAATTGCAAGGTAGGTATATTTGAAACTGAAAGAAGCGTTGTGCGAGGCGATATGCTGATTGAAAACATCAAGGAGGGGCATCTTGATCTTTCTCGCACTGATTTTCAGGGGAAACTTACGGTAAGGAATTGTTCATTCTTTAGGCTCCATGATGGACATTGCTTTTGGTGTCCGAGTGTTGTTGTTCCCCATACACTCATTGAGAATGTCGTTTGTGGCACTGATCCTGCAAACATTTCTGGGTTTACCAACAAAATGACGGAAGAAAAGCGTTTGCCCGTGACGAAAAATAAATCTACCATCATCCGCGATTGCCATATTCCGCATCTCCATTTAGA
>JAISSL010000064.1 GCA_031273145.1 Zoogloeaceae bacterium
GTCAGCTTTTTACTTCCTTTTAACGCAAACCCTTCCGCCTTGCAATCAATAAATAAAATCTCTCCATGACAAAGAATTCCACCTACATGGTTGCGGTCTCTCAGCGTGTTCACGAATGAACATTGCTCAAAAATTGTTGTATCAAGAGTATCTTTGCCAAATGACAAAATACTTTCTCCTTCAACAGAACAATGCAAAAATTTCGTATCCTTCGCCGCAGTAAATCCAAAAATGCCATTGAATTTACAATTAGTTAGCGTACAATTCCCCAACCAGCCAAGGTTGATTTTATATTGACCTGTAAACTCACAGTCAACAAAATCAAAGTACCACCACTGGTCATTGAATTCCTCATCAGAGAAGTATGCGTTCTTGATCGTTATGCGTTGCCTGCCAGCCTCCTTGAGGCGCAAATCAGCATCCTTGAGATACTCATAAACCTTGCCAAAGTCACGAATTCTTTTCTTGCCGAACAGCGAAAATCCCTCTGCCGGAGCCGCCGCCAGAGACAAAAAGGATGCCAAAAAACGGCGGCGGGTGGTGGGGGGCGGATTAAAAGGCATGGCTACGCGGTTCCTACACGTCTATAAGATTTTGCCTCATGCAGTTCGATGGCGTATTTTTCGGCATCCAGTCCGGCCTCTTTAAAAATTCTGTCTGCGTACTGGGCTGCCTGCGTCCGCGCATCCGTATCGGTAAGCGCCTCGATAGAAAAAATACATTTCGTCGTTGTCGTCCGGGGTTTTTTGCGGCCAACGTATCCACTGCCAGGCACAATCGCGTCAAGCGCGGTGCCGACGGCTGACTTTTCCTCATCCGTAAGCTGGCGCGTCAAATCAACGTAGACATCGTACCGCATGGATATGGCTCACTGGCAGAACCGCGCCGTTTATGCGCGCAACACGGAACGAAGCTCGCGGATGTCTTCGTCGGCTTCTTCCAGAATATCCAGATAGAGCGCGCGGTCGGCTTCGGCTTCCGGGCTGTTCGCCGCGCTGCTGTAGGAAAGCCAGGGACAGTTGTTTTCCGCCAGCAGGCAGGCAAAATAAAGCACGTCCGAGAGGTTGCAGGGCGTGGCGTTGTGCCTTTTGCAACTGTGCTCGTGGAAGGCTTCCACGATGTGCGCGGGAATATCCAGCACGGTCAACAGATTTTCCCCAATGCTGTCGTGCCAGCCGCTGATAAGGTAGATGACGTTCTCGCGGGTGGCATATTCCGGGTATGCGGAAGCGCGATAAAGCAGGTAAAAAACCCCGATATTGCGGACGATGCCAAGCAACATCGCGTCATCGGCATCAATCCGCCCAATGCGCCGAGCCAGTACCCGCCCAATCGAAGCGACTTCCAGAGAATGCTCCCAGGTAAGTCGCGCAACATCCTCAAAGCCGCTGATTCTTGTGGAATGCGACATCTGCTCCATGGCGACGGCAAGCGCGGTCACGCGCACCGTCTCAAAGCCGACGCGCTGGATAGCGTACTCAATATCGCTGATTTCCCTGCCCGACGGGTTGTAGGCAATGGAGTTCGCCAGTTTCAGGAGACGCGCCACGATAAGCGGCTCAACGCCTACGACCTGCACGACCTTTTCGATGGAGATCATCGGGTCTTTCAGGACGTTTCGCACGGAAAGGCTGGCGTCGAGATAGGTCGGAAAATTGACTTCGCCGGACAAATCGCGGGCAATATCTTCCAGAATGCGAAAATGCAGGTTTTGGGAAGTTTGGGGAGCAGTCATGGTAGCGCCGCCTCGTGAGAACAGGTAACAGATAGTATCCCATGTTCAGAAAGAAGGGAGAAAAAAGATTGCAATGCGTCACCGGGCGTGGCGAAATATGGGTCTGTCTTGAAAATGCGGCGGGCAACCCTATTTTGAGGACATTCTTTACAGGAGTGCTCCCATGCGACTCGACAAACTCACCACCCGGTTTCAGCAGGCGCTTGCCGACGCGCAAAGCCTTGCGGTAGGCCACGACCAGCAGTTCATCGAACCCCAACATCTGTTGCTCTCGCTCATCGAACAGGAAGAGGGCAGCGCGTTATCGCTGTTGCAGCGGGCGGGCGTCAACACGCAACCCTTGCGGACGGCGCTTGCCCGCGCGCTCGAAAATCTGCCCAAGGTCGAAGGGCACGGCGGCGACGTAACCATTGGCCGCGACCTTGGCAATCTCCTGAATCTCACCGACCGCGAAGCGCAAAAACGCGGCGACCAGTTCGTCGCCAGCGAAATGTTTTTGCTCGCTCTGATTGAGGACAAGGGCGCAACCGGGCGGCTCTTGCGCGAACATGGCTTGAACCGCAAGGCGCTGGAAGCGGCCATTGAAGCCGTGCGCGGCGGCGCGTCCATTGACGAGCCGGAAGGTGAGGGAAAACGCGAAGCCCTCGCAAAATACTGCATGGATTTGACCGAGCGGGCGCGTATCGGCAAGCTCGACCCCGTGATTGGCCGCGACGATGAGATTCGCCGCGCCATCCAGATTCTTCAGCGGCGCTCCAAGAATAATCCGGTGCTGATCGGCGAACCAGGCGTTGGCAAGACGGCGATTGTCGAAGGGCTGGCGCAGCGCATCGTCAATGAGGAAATCCCGGAAACGTTGAAGGGAAAGCGGGTGCTGGCGCTCGATATGGCGGCGCTTTTAGCCGGAGCCAAGTATCGGGGCGAGTTTGAGGAACGGCTGAAAGCGGTGTTGAAAGAAATTGCCCGCGAAGAAGGCCGCGTCATCCTGTTCATTGACGAGTTGCACACGATGGTAGGCGCCGGCAAGGCCGAGGGCGCAATTGACGCCGGCAACATGCTGAAACCCGCGCTGGCGCGGGGCGACCTGCACTGCATCGGCGCAACCACGCTGGATGAATACCGCAAGTACATCGAAAAGGACGCGGCGCTGGAACGCCGTTTTCAAAAGGTGCTGATCGAAGAGCCGACGGTAGAGGCGACCATTGCCATCCTGCGCGGCTTGCAGGAAAAATACGAAATTCATCACGGAGTGGAAATTACCGACCCGGCCATCGTCGCGGCTTCCGAACTCTCGAACCGCTACATCACCGACCGCTTTCTGCCCGACAAGGCCATAGACCTGATTGACGAAGCGGCGGCGCGCATCAAGATGGAGATTGATTCCAAGCCCGAAGTCATGGACAAGCTCGACCGTCGCTTAATCCAGCTAAAAATTGAGCGCGAGGCGGTCAAGAAGGAAAAGGACGAAGCCTCGCAAAAACGTCTTTCGCTCATTGAAGCGGAAATGACCCGGCTGGAAAAGGAATACTCCGACCTGGAAGAAGTCTGGAAAGCGGAAAAAGCCCACCTGCATGGCGCGCAACACATCCGGGAAGAAATCGAGCAGTTGAAGGTACGCATGGCGGAATTCCAGCGCAAGGGGCAATTCGACAAGCTGGCTGAACTGCAATATGGCGAACTGCCCAAGCTCGAAGCGCAGTTAAAGGCTGCCGAAAAGGCGGAAGGCGGCGTATCGGGACAAAACCGTCTGCTGCGTACCCAGGTGGGCGCGGAAGAAATTGCCGAAGTCGTCAGTCGCGCTACCGGCATCCCGGTTGCCAGAATGATGCAGGGCGAGCGCGAAAAACTACTGGAGATGGAAAAACGGCTGCACGAGCGCGTCGTCGGGCAGGACGAAGCGGTGCGACTGGTTGCGGACGCCATTCGCCGCTCCCGCGCCGGGTTATCCGACGAGAACCGTCCTTACGGTTCCTTCCTCTTTCTGGGGCCAACCGGCGTGGGCAAGACGGAACTCTGCAAGGCGCTGGCGGCTTTTCTCTTCGATTCCGGGGAACATCTGATTCGCCTCGACATGAGCGAATTCATGGAAAAGCACTCGGTTGCCCGCTTGATTGGCGCGCCGCCGGGCTATGTGGGCTACGAAGAAGGCGGCTATCTGACCGAACAGGTGCGCCGCAAGCCCTACAGCGTCATCCTGCTGGACGAAGTGGAAAAGGCGCATCCCGACGTGTTCAACGTCCTGCTGCAAGTCCTGGACGATGGCCGCATGACCGACGGGCAGGGGCGTACCGTGGATTTCAAGAATACCGTGATCGTCATGACTTCCAACCTCGGCAGCCAGATGATTCAGCAGATGGCGGGCGACGATTACGCCGCCATCAAGAACGCGGTCATGGAAGAAGTGAAAATTTCTTTTCGGCCTGAGTTCATCAACCGCATTGATGAAGTCGTCGTTTTCCATGCCCTTGATGAAACACATATTGCCGGAATTGCCCGGATTCAGTTGCGCTATCTGGAACAACGTCTGGCGCGGCTCGACATGCGGCTTGAAGTCGAAGAGGCGGCGCTGGCGGAACTTGCCAAAGCAGGCTTTGACCCGGTCTTTGGCGCGCGCCCCTTGAAACGCGCGATTCAGGAAAAGCTGGAAAACCCGCTCGCTAAAGCTATCCTCGAAGGACAGTTCACGGTCAAGGACATCATCCGGGTACGCTGCAAAAATGGCGCGTTAACGTTCGGGAAGGGGTAAGCCTGGTTATCCCCTTTGTTGCTGCAAAAGCGATACGGGTATAATGGTCACATGAACAAAATGGAGAAACGAATGATGGAACAACATCATGGCTTGCAAGGCGGTCTGGTGCAGGCGCGGCGGCAAGGTCACGCGCCGTTGGGCAGTCGCCCCGCCCCGCCCAGACGGGGATACAGGCTTATGCAGTGAGGATTTAACCATGAAGATTCATCATTGTTCGCATTGTGGCATAACTTTCGAGATAACCGCCTGGAATAGGGTAGCAAATACGCCCGGTTATATTTTCAACCCTTTCATTTTCTCAGGGTCAGGTGCCATAGGAGAGTTTTCTTTGGTTCGCTGCCCACATTGTTCCCATGAGGAACATGATGAATCCATTCGGTTTCTTGGATTTCGACCGAAAGTCGGATTTGTTGTTGTGGCAATTGTATTTATACTTTTCATGTTAGGTAGTCAAATTTGGAAGTGAAAAGGAACGGCAATGAAAAAGAAAATTCTCTTTGGATTACTGATGGTAGGCATCCTGTTCAGTCATCTTTTGGCATTTGTGGTAGGCGGTTCTATAGCTTATCGCAAAGCATGGGATTTTTTTGCCAGCGAAACAGAAAAAGTAAATGCTGACCTTGCGCTTAGTCATTATGTAAGCTATCGCCGCCTTGCTGAGAATATCAAAGCGGGGCGTGATGATTTTGTGAAATGCAGCATTGATCTTAAAGCAAGTACCTGGATGGACAGCGTAAGAGGTTGTCTGGAAAATGATGCCTGCAAAAAATCAATTGAAGAAAGCGTGCGAGAATGGGCGCCTGAAATATTAAACAACGGCCCCTTGCCATTCGATTATATTGCGTTAAGGGAAGGCATAAGATATTGTGGCGAGACTCCGCCGGATTCGATTTTATCATCCCGCCCCAAATAGGTGAAATTTATTCACCATGAGGGACATTTTTTATTCCTGTTGCGCCGCAACAGGAATAAAAAACATAGCAGTTATTGTGCCATGAGAATGTGCAGGGGATAAAACAACCCGGCTTGATGGCCGGGTTGTTTTTAGTGTGATAACATCCTAATCATCAGTCCGACGATTAGGGCTGCTTGCCCTAACGCGAGGGCTACTACCCATCTTATTATCCTTAATTCGGCTTCCCGGATGTCATCTTTCGTGGCAAGGTTTTTCATCTCTACCTTTGTGCTTGTTTCTGCGGCTTTAATTTCGGCCTTAATTTCGGCTCTGGTAGCGATGTCCGCATCTTTCAGTGCTTCGGTGATACCTTCGGCTTGCTTGTCAGAGAATCCTTTTTCCTCCAGCTTCTTGACGAACGCGAGTGTGTCGAATGTAACTGCTGTGTTCATGATGTGTCCTTATGGTAGATGCTGCGGTTGACGGGAAGTATAGCATGTTTTGGTCGTAATGCTATCCTGGCGTGGCTTTTGCGGTAGGTTTTGATTTTGACTTTGTATGCACAAAAAAGACAGTCTGACTACAACTTTCTCTCTTCAAGACGTACAGGGATAACTCCCCCGCTAAACCGCTCATTGCCGGACAGGTCGCGCCAGCTTTTAATCGCGCTAAAACCGGCGTCCGCTAAAAGATGTCGAACCGCTTCACCCTGCGCGTGCCCGTGTTCGCAGAGCAGGTGCCCGCCGGGTTTGAGGTGGCGCGGCGCGGCGTGGATAATGGCGCGAAGGCAGGATAGGCCATCGGCTTCGTCGGTCAAGGCAAGGCGCGGCTCGTAGCGAAGGCCATCGCCCGCAAGATACGGGTCGTCGGCAGCGATATAAGGCGGATTCGCCACAATCAGATGAAAGTTCTCGTCCGCAAGGGCGGAAAACCAGTCGCTTTGCAAAAATCGCGCCTCGGCAGCCAGGGCGGTTGCGTTGGTCTCTGCAACCTGGAGCGCCTCGGCGCTTGTATCCACGCCGGTCACTTTTGCGCGCGGGCATTCCAGCGCAATGGAAATGGCAATGGCGCCACTCCCGCAGCCCAAATCAAGCACCATTAAATCAGGCGCGGGAGATTCCGCCAGCAAGGCAAGGGCAAGTCCTACCAGTTCTTCCGTTTCCGGGCGGGGCACGAGTACCGCAGGCGTGACCTTGAAGGTTCGGGCGCGAAAGCGCGCTTCACCTACCAGATAGGCCAGCGGTTCGCCCTGGGCGCGGCGTTCTACCAACTCGGCAAGCCGCGCCACGCACGGCGCATCCAGCGTTTTATCCGGGTCGCAAATCAGTTCGGCATGGGAGAGTTGCAGGACATGCTGCGCCAGAAGCCTTGCGTCCAGCGCGTCAATCCGCGATTTTGCGGACTTTAGCCAGTCGGAAAGGG
>JAISSL010000114.1 GCA_031273145.1 Zoogloeaceae bacterium
GGTTTTCAGATAAGCGCGCGCTTTCTGAACCAAAGGTTTCCGAGCTTGCGCGGCATCGAAACTGCGTTGAACAATTTTCTCTACTCTTGCCCGTTCTGGAGCCTCGTTAACCCATATAATTGCTTTGATAATTGGAACCGAAATTGGATATGTAAACAACAACAAGGGGTGTGGTGTGCAGCAGGGTGCTGAGCCAGTGTTGAGTGTTCCACAGCCGCTCAGGTTCACGGCGAGGAGTGCCATGATAAGCCACTTCCGGCAGGGCGGGAAAAAATCCGTAAGGCGGCGTTTCATGTTTTGAGCCTGTTCCATCAGGACGTATCAATATCTCATTGTAATCGGAAAATGACGAAAACAGTACCTACCTCGTCATTTCCGCGCGGATGGCGCGGTACTGCGCGAAGCGTTGCGCGGAGATTTTGCCTGCTTCGACCGCGCTCCGTAACGCGCAATCCGGCTCGTTTTCGTGGCGGCAGTCCCGAAAGCGGCATTGCCCCAAAAAAGGCTGAAATTCCATAAAGGCCGCTTCCAGCTCGGCTGGTTCCAGATGCGCCAGACCAAAGACCTGCAAACCGGGCGAATCAATCAGGCAGCCGCCTGCCCGCCTTTCTGCCAGCGTCCCCGTTCCCGCCGCCAAAAAATAAAGCCGCGCCGCCGTCGTGGTGTGTCTGCCGGAATCAAGCGCCCGCGAGAGGGTTCCGGTCGCGGCCTCCGCTTCCGGCACAAGGGCGTTAATCAGCGTGGATTTGCCCATGCCGGATTGCCCCACCAGCAAACTCACCTTATTTTGCAGACGGGGGATCAGCGTTTTGACCGTTTGAACGACATTGAGCGCGGAAATTTCCAGAATCTCGCCATCCTCTCCCAACACGTCGCGCAGGCGCTTTCGCGCGGCGGGCAGACCCTCGGCAAGATCGCATTTATTGAGCAGAATCAGGCAATCCATGCCCTGCTGGCGGGTCGCAATGCGGCAACGCGCCAACAATTCGCCGGAAAAGGTAGGCGTGACCGCCACCACCAATAACACCTGATCCACGTTGGCGGCAATCCGTTTCTGCCGGATGGCGTTGGAACGATAAAACAGGGTGCGGCGCGGCGCAATCGCTTCAATCACGCCGCCCTCCGCCCCCTGCTTGTGGACTTCCACCTGATCGCCGCACACCGCCTCGCTTTTTTTCCCGCGCGTAAAACACTGCAATTCCGAGCCATCCGGCAGCATGACCCGATAATGCCGCCCATGCGCGGCGATGACGAGGCCGGAAAAATCAGGCGGCATGGCGCGGCGCGTCGTCATCCGGGGCAGGCGCGGGCGAGGCGGCAGACAAAAGTCTGGCGACCCGCTCGGATGCCGGGGGATGAGAATCGTAAAAGCGGGAATAGAGCAGATCGGGCGTCAAGGTAGAGGCATTATCCTTGTAGAGCTTGACCAGCGCCTCAGCCAGCGCGGGGGCGGAACTCATCCGGGTTGCGTAGGCATCCGCCTGAAATTCGTCGCGGCGGGAAAGGGCGCTGAACAGCGGCGTGAAGAAAAAGGCATACACCGGCACGACCAGAACAAACAGGATGAGCGCAAGCCCGGAATCCGGCGTCTTTTTGGCGTCAATGCCCAGCCCCGTGAGAAACCAGGACATTTCTTTCAGGTAGCCCAAAAGCATGAAAAAGGCCAGAGAAAAGACAAGAAGCATCACGACGCGCTTGACGACGTGGCGATGGTGAAAATGCCCCAGCTCGTGCGCCAGCACCGCCTCGATTTGCGGCGGGGTTAAGCGTTCCAGCAGGGTATCGAAGAACACGATGCGCCGCGATTTGCCAAAGCCGGTAAAGTAGGCGTTGCCGTGGCTGGAACGGCGGGAACCGTCCATGACGAAAATATCGCGGGCGCTGAAATTGCCGCGTTTCAAAAGTTGTTCGATGCGTTCCCGCACTTCGCCGGGTTCCAAGGGCGTGAAGCGGTTGAACCAGGGCGCAATCCAGAGCGGGTAGACTACCATCATCAAGAGGTTGAAGCCTGACCACACAAGCCAGGCATAAAGCCACCAGTATTTATGCGTTAGCATGAACCAGTGAATCAACGCGCACAGCGGCAGCCCCAGCAGGGCGGCGAGCAGCAGGTGTTTGAGCGTATCCAGACAAAAAAGTCTGACTGTTACACGATTGAAGCCAAACCGCGCCTCCAGGGAAAAAGTCCGGTAGGCATCCAGAGGCAAATCCAGCAGCATGGAGAGCAAGACCACGCTGGCAATCAGGGCGACGTTGTGCAAAAGCCCCAGGGCTATGCCGCGAAAGGGAACCGGATAAAGCAGGCGATCCCAGATTTCATAGAGTTCATCCAGCAGGCCGCCCCAGGTCAAAAGCAGGAACAACAGGGTGCTGAGGACGAGATCAACCCGATACAGCCTGCACTGCGCGCACAGATAATCAGCCGCCTTCTGGTGCGCGGCGAGGTCAATCTGTCCGGCAAAGGCCGACGGGACGGCATCTCGGTGCTCTGTTACGCAACGCTGCTGGCGCGCGCTGAGCCAAAGTTTGACAATAAAGCCAAAAAACAGCGCAGAAACGGTCAAAGCGGTAAAATTTTCTGAAGTCATGAATGCATCCGTACTAGAATATCGGCGAAAATTTCAGATTGTGCCCAATGTTGCGCCAAGCTGTGCGAAAATAGACACTTTCTGAACCTGACAATTATATGGCACATGACGCAACAAACCTTGTTTGGCTCGATATGGAAATGACTGGACTGAAGCCCGATAGTGACCGGATTCTTGAACTCGCCATCGTGGTGACGGATACGAACCTGTCAATTCTGGCAGAATCGGAAGCCTGGGCGGTTCATCAGGAAGATGCCGCGCTGGACGGCATGGATGAATGGAACTGGAAAACCCATAGCCGTTCGGGGCTGCTGGATCGCGTTCGCGCGTCCAGTCAGGACGAGGCCGAGGTTGAAGCGGAAGCCCTTCTGTTTGTGCGACAATTCGCCCCGCCCCACGCTTCGCCGATGTGCGGCAATACCATCGGTCAGGATCGGCGTTTCATGGCGCGCTACATGCCCGCCCTGGAAGACTGGTTTCATTACCGGAATCTGGATGTCAGTACCCTGAAAGAGTTGTGCAAGCGTTGGCGGCCTGATGTGTACAAAAAGTTTCGCAAGCGCGGCGCGCACACGGCGCTGCTGGACATCCACGAATCCATTGACGAGTTGAAACATTATCGTGAACACTTCATCCAGATATGATTTAAGGAGAAGCAACATGCAAAAAGCCCGGAATTTCTCTTCTCGCGCCCTGCTGCTGGCGGTACTATGCCTTGCGGCATTCTGGTCGAGCGCGCGTGTCCATGCAGGAGATGCCCGCTTGAAGGAGATCAGTTCTGATCCCTCTGCTTTGCGGTCGGCGCAGGCGGCGGGACGCAAGGCTTCTTCCTTTTGTGTCAATTGTCATGGCGCGAATGGGGTCAGCAAATTGCTGGACGTGCCCAATCTGGCCGGACAGAATCCCGACTATTTGCTGGAACAAACGCGCAAATTCGGCAAGGGCGAGCGGAAAGACCCTTTCATGCAGGGTTTGATTAAAGCCTTGCAGGAAGAGGAAAAAATCCAGATTTCCCTCTTTTATGCCAGCCAGAATCCGCAGCCCGGCACGCCTGATCCTGCCAAGGTAGCGCAGGGCAAGGTGGTTTTTCTCAAATACTGCCATCGCTGTCATGGCGAGCGGGCGCGGGGGGATGAGCTGATTCCGCGTCTGGCGGGGCAGCATGAGGAATACATCGTGGTGGCGGTGACCCGTTACCGCGACCGTACCGGGGAACGGCAAGACCCGCAGATGAGTAGCGCGGTAGCCCCCTTGAAGAATAACGAGATCAAGCTGGTGGCGGCCTATCTGAACAGTCTGCCGTAAGCGGCTGTTGGGTTTGTCTGAATGATTGACGGGTTGCATGAACAAGGCTTTTGTGCGGGAAGACGCTGAGGATGATGAAGAGGACGCGGTTCCAGATGAGCCGCGTCTCTCGTCGGGCGGCAAGAATTACATGACCCCTGCGGGCTATGCCCGGTTGCTGGCCGAGCAGGATGCCCTGATCCGGGAAGAGCGTCCAAAAGTGGTGGAAGTGGTGGCGTGGGCGGCCAGCAATGGCGACCGTTCGGAAAATGGCGATTACATTTACGGCAAAAGGCGGTTGCGCGAAATTGACCGGCGTATTCGTTTTTTGGGCAAGCGGCTGGAAATTGCTCAGGTGGTTGATCCGCTGTTGCAGGGCGACAACGACCAGATTTTTTTTGGCGCGACCGTGACCTTGAGTTTTGATGGCGAGCCGGAACAGACTTTTTCCATAGTGGGGATTGATGAAGCGGACGCCTCCAGAGGACGTATCAGTTGGGTTTCGCCGCTTGCGCGCGCCTTGTTGAAAACACGGGAAGGCGATGCGTTCAGCTTTAAGACGCCTGCCGGGATGCGGGAAATCGAAATCCTGAAAGTCTGCTATCAGCCGCTCAATTAGCGCATTTTGCGTCTCCCCACTCGCCATTTACGCGCAGGCGGGTATCCAGCTTCCAATATCCTGTGTAGTGGATTTTGCGACGCCGCTTCGCGGCACGCAAAATGACGAGCGGTGGTTTGGTTGTCATTCCGCGCGAAGTCGCGGAATCCAGTATCTTTGCGTCGACATGGCACAGTGTTATATCATCTCCTTCATGTGAAAACCCTATATTCTTGCTGGATTCCCGCCTACGCGGGAATGACGGAGTGCTGATCTCTTCATCATTTTCTGACCGCAACAAGGTATTGAGACTCCCTGTCTTTCAGGGTGTGCAGGCACGGCGCGGCGCTTTATTGCGGGATGCGGGAGTGGATTTTTGGGTAGCCGCGTGTAATAGCGATTCCAGTTCCTTTTCCGGCATCAGCCCCGCTTTTTGGGCAAAGAGTATGCCCTCTGCATCCAGAATCAGGGTAAAAGGCAAGCCCTGGGCAGGATTGCCGAGTTCGCGGGTAAGGGCAAGCGCCTTCACGTCGCCAATCCAGAAGGGATAAGCAGGCTTGTGTTGTTCCGCGAAAGCCTGAATTTTATTTACCTCATCAATGGCAATCCCAATGAACTGAACACCTTTGGCGCGCCATTTTTTCTGCATTGTGGAGAAGAGCGGAATTTCCTGAACGCAGGGCGGACACCAGGTTGCCCAGAAATTGACCACGCGCACTTCTCCCTGCCAGTTTTCCAGGCAGTCCTCCTTTTTTTCGGCCAGAACCGGGAAGGAACGCAGTAGCAGTGTATCGCCTGAGTCGGCGTGTGCAAGGGAAAAGCACAGACTGACACACAAAACCGCAAGCGTCTTGCGAAGAGCCATCATTTTTTAGAGCAATTTCTGTTCAATTTACGGCGCATTGTTGTGCGTCATACCTTCGATGCCCAACAGTACATTAAGACGCTCCGGCGAATCAATACACCAGAGTGTAAACCGTACATCGAAACGCTGCTCCGGTGAATCGAGTGTAACTAGGTGCTTCAAAAGAACTTGCGTAACTCCGACTGGATCGTAGAGCCACCGATTATACTCCTTTTCTTGAGTGCCTCTATCAAGAGTGGTTATATCAATTTTGTATGGGGGGTAGCTGATTATAGCTTTGGACGAAGTATCTTCTTCACACAGCCGCCTTGACCACAACTCCGAGAATTTGGCAAGTTCGGTGGCTGAAAGAGTCTTGATTTCGCGAAATTCGCTATCTCGCACCGTTACCGAGACGATCTCGTCCGGGAATTGACATGCGTTAAGACCGACCGCCAAGGCAAGGCTACCTGCGAACAAGGCGAGTCTCTTAAAAAACGTTGTGATGTAGTTCATGACTATCCACTCCAAAATCTTAAATGATTTGTCAATCATCAGGCGAGCCGAGTCGCGCCCGAAGTCGGGCTGCCCCATAGTTCCCACGGGTGCAATACTTGCAGGTGCAGAACGGCGGCTTGCCCTTTGCGCCCGGAAAATACCGCCAGCCGATAACCTGCGGCAACGATTTGACCCGGTGAATCTCCTTCGCCTCAATGCGGCGCGGGATGATGACCTCCCATCCCTCGCAATTGTCGGCGCTCAAGAATTCCGCAACCGCCTCAGCCGCAGTCATCTTGCGATGGGACTGGTTGTAGTGACCAACCCAGACCAGTTCCTTGTCAGCGATGCGAAAGTACACACCACAGATGGTGCCTCGGCCTCCGCGTTTCAATTCACGAAGCCACTGGTGAGAAACCTGGAAATCGGGGGTGACGGGTACGGCATAAATCCCTTTCGGCAGATCGTCGCCTCTCTTGCAGAGTCGACCGATCCCATTACGGCGGATCAGGGCAATCCGTGACTCCGGGGCAAGATGAACGAATATGGGCATGGCGGGAATGTATCACGTTGAAGATAAGCGGCGACTGGATGCCGTCCGCTTGCGCGCATAACGTCTGAAGCATACCACCTTTATACATGGATGTGGGGCTTGCTCACAAATGCAGTGGCGTGGATGCCTAAGCTGTGTTTAGCAGTTGCCGGAGTTTTTCGCGGGAGAGGCGTTCGCGCTCGCGCCCGTCGCGGTGGTGAAAGCGTTGGTATTCCAGATGCGCCGGAAAGATGTGCAGATTGACATCCGCCTGGGGCAGGGAGAGGCGTAAAAGCGCCTCGGCCTGCCGGTGGCGCGGTTTTTCTGGCGTGAATTCCATGTTGTGATCGAGCAGGAAAATTTCCACGTCCTTGCCGCTGTCGGCGAACAGCATCAGGTCAATGGCGGAAAAGCCGGAAGCCGTGCCATCCAGCGCCGCGCCCGTGAGATAGGGGCGAAAAGGCGCCAGCCACTCCATCATTTCAAGGGCGGCTTCCCGCAGATGGCGCAGGCGATCCGGCTGGACATCCCCCTGATAGAGGGTCAGATAGAGGCGCAATTCCGCTTCGACTTCCGCATCATCGGGCAGGGCGTAGGCTTCCGTCGCGCCGAACTGCCGTGCGGCCTTGCGCTTGGCAAATCCGATGTCTTCAATGCCGTCCTGCGCCATCAGGCGGGCGGCGGCGCTGGCAATGCTGATTCGGGAGACGTTGCGGCGAGCAGGGCGGGACATGGCGGTCGTGTGCTATGAAAAATGACGAGGGCAGACAAATTCTATCCGGTTTATCGGATAGCGGCGCGGATTGGATACAATAACAGTTTTTACGGGCAGGAAAGACACATGATACTTGTGACGGGCGGCGCGGGGTTTATCGGCGCCAATTTCGCGCTGGACTGGCTATCAATCTCGGATGAGCCTCTGCTCAATCTGGATAAGCTCACCTATGCCGGGAATATGGAAAATCTGGCTTCTCTCACGGATGACCCGCGTCATCACTTTGTGCGAGGCGATATTTGCGACCGCGCCTTGGTGGATTCGCTACTCGCAACGCATCAACCGCGCGCCATCATCCATTTTGCGGCGGAAAGCCATGTGGATCGCTCGATTCACGGCCCCGGCGAATTTCTACGCAGCAACGTCGAAGGGACGTTTACGCTTCTGGAAGCGGCGCGCGCCTATCTGGCCGGTCTGGATGCAGGGGCGCGGGCGGCGTTTCGCTTTCACCACGTCAGTACCGATGAAGTCTATGGCAGCCTTGCGCCCGACGCGGCGCCGTTTGCCGAAGGACATCCCTATGCGCCGAACAGTCCCTATTCCGCAAGCAAGGCCGCTTCCGACCATCTGGCGCGGGCGTGGCACAAGACCTATGGTCTGCCGGTCACGATCAGCCATTGCTCGAACAATTACGGTCCCTTTCATTTCCCGGAAAAGCTGATTCCGCTCGTTATCGTCAATGCCCTGGCGGGCAAGGCGCTGCCGATCTATGGCGACGGCCTGCAAGTGCGCGACTGGCTTTATGTCGGCGACCACTGCGCCGCGATTCGCCGCATTCTGGCCGATGGAAAGCCGGGAGAGACTTACAACATCGGCGGCTGGAACGAAATGAGCAATCTGGAGATTGTGCGGCAGGTGTGCGCCTTGCTGGATACCTTGCGCCCGCGTTCAGACGGGCAGCCCTACGCAAGTCAGATGGCGCATGTAACCGACCGACCGGGGCATGACCGCCGCTATGCGATAGATGCCCGCAAGATGGAACGGGAATTGGGCTGGCGTCCGGCGGAAACCTTTGCGAGCGGCATCGAGCGCACGGTACGCTGGTATCTGGCGCATGAGGATTGGGTCAAGAATGTGCAGAGCGGCGCGTATCAGGCGTGGGTCACAAAACACTACGGAGACAAGCCATGACGGATGCCACGGGCGGCGTATTGCTGTTGGGCAGGGAAGGCCAACTGGGCTTTGAGCTTACTCGCGTACTGGGCGAGATGGCGTGCTGGAAGGGGCGCGTGACGGCGCTTAATCGCGCCGAGTGCGATTTGTCGCATCCCGATTCGTTCCGGGCGCGTGTGACGCAGTATGTGGAAAAACTGCGCCCATCAGCAATCGTCAATGCTGCCGCCTATACGGCGGTAGATCGCGCCGAGACGGAGGCGGAACTGGCCTTTGCGGTCAATGGCATCGCGCCCGGCATTTTGGGGGAGATTGCGGTCAAGCGGGATATTCTGGTGCTGCATTACTCGACCGATTACGTGTTTGATGGATTGAATCCCCGCCCTTATCGGGAAGAGGACGCGACCAATCCTTTAAATGTCTATGGCAAGAGCAAGCTGGCGGGCGAAGTGGCGCTAAGGGAGAGTGGCGCGCGGCATCTCACCTTTCGCACTTCCTGGGTCTTTAGCGCGCATGGCGGGAATTTTCTAAAGACCATGCTGCGCCTGGCAACGGAACGGGAGACGCTTTCCGTCGTCTCCGACCAGATCGGCGCGCCGACTTCGACGGCCTTCCTTGCGAAAACGACGGGCGAGGCGCTGGCTCGGTATCGGCTTGAATCGCCGGAAAATTTCCCGTTGGGGCTGTTCCATCTGACGGCGACGGGCGCGACTTCCTGGCATGGCTATGCCGATTATCTTTTCACGCTTGCCCGCGCGGGGGGAATGTCGCTACGCCTTGCCCCGGACGGGTTGCAGGCGATTCCCGCCAGTGACTACCCAACGCCTGCGGCGCGTCCGGCCAATTCCTGCCTCGATTGTAGCCGGATAAGCGCGGCTTTTGGCATCCAGCCCCCGCCCTGGCAGGAAGGGGTAGAGGCGGTATTAAAAACCTTGACTGGCTCAGGAGAATGAAATGTCTCGAATGTTCTGTAGGTTGCTCGCTTGTTGGGTTTTATCTGGAATGCTTGTGGGGTGTTCGGATGAGCCAGAGCGCGTTGCTGCCGATGTGAATGTGTCTCAAGGCGTTGAGGACATAGCCAGCTTTGAAGCCACCCAACAAGCTGCGGAACAAGGCGATGCGGATGCTCAATTTAACCTTGGCTTGATGTACCACAAGGGTCAAGGTGTAGCCCAGGATTATGCCGAGGCCGTGAAGTGGTACAGACTAGCGGCGGAACAGGGAAATGCGGGCGCTCAATATGGTCTTGGCGTGATGTACTACAAGGGTCAAGGTGTAGCGCAGGATTATGTTGAGGCCGTGAAGTGGTATCGAAAAGCGGCGGAACAGGAATATGCGATGGCTCAATATAACCTTGGCTTGATGTACTTCAATGGTCAGGGCGTAGCCCAAAATTATGCAGAGGCCGCAAAGTGGGGGCACAAGGCGGCTGAACAGGAATATGCGAAGGCTCAATTTAGCCTTGGCTTGATGTACCACAAGGGTCAAGGCGTAGCACAGGATTATGCCGAGGCCGTGAAGTGGTACAGACGAGCGGCGGAACAGGAACATGCGACTGCCCAAAATAACCTTGGCGTGATGTACGCCAAAGGCGAAGGCGTAGCCCAAGATGAAACTGAGGCCGTGAAGTGGTTTCAAAAGGCGGCTGAACAGGGAGATGCGAGTGGTCAAACTAGTCTTGGCGCGATGTATGGAGATGGTCGGGGCGTCGCCAAAGATGAAGCCAAGGCCGTGAAATGGACTCAAAAGGCGGCTGAACAGGGACATGCGACTGCCCAAAATAACCTTGGCTTGATGTACGACAGAGGTCGGGGCGTAGCCCAAAATGATGCCGAGGCCGTGAAGTGGTATCGAAAGGCGGCAGAACAGGGATATGCGGAGGCTCAATTTGAGCTTGGCGCGAGGTACTTCCACGGTCGGGGCATCGCCAAAGACGAGGCCGAAGCAAAGAAGTGGTTTCAAAAGGCCGCAGATCAAGGACACAAGAAGGCACAGGACACAGTGAGGGCGTTATCGCGTTAAGGCGATTTCTGTTTGATGCGGCGCATGGTTCGCCCTCTCCCCAACCCCTTCCGTCATTCCCTGCCATTCCCGCAAAGGCGGTAAGAAGGCGGGCATTCAGTGCTTTTGCGTCTCCCCACTCGTCATTCCCGCGAAGGCGGGAATCCAGACCTGTAACGGGACGCAGGTTGCGTCCCCTACAAGTGTTTCAATGCGAAGCGCCCATAACTGTCCGTAGGGGCGGCGGATGCCGTCTGCAAGACCTGCCGCCCGCAAAACTCAGTCATTCCGCGCGAAGTCGCGGAATCCATGCCGAGGTGGGTACTGTTTTCATCATTTTCTGATTGGGCTGGCGTTCAGACAGAGGGTTTGCCGTGATTTGGGCATAAAAATAACGGATTTTTACGAATAAATGGCGCGAAAGGGTTTTCTCTTGTCCGGTTAAGGGCTATAACAGGCTCTGTGGTTCATGAAGGAGCAGCCAATGAAGTCTTTTCTTGTTTATCTGGCGGTCTGCCTGTATGGCGTTGCGCCATCCGCGCTCGCGCAGGTCTATCGTTGCGTGGTGGGTGACGCGGTGACTATTTCCACCGCCCCCTGTCCGGCGGGCGCGAAGGAGACAGAATTCAAGCCGGAACCGGACGCGGCAGAGCGGGAAGCCTCCGCAAAAGAGCAGGAAGCTGCCGCAAAGAGGGCGGCGGACGAAAAACTGGCGCAGATGAAGGAACGGATTGAGGTAATGGCGCGCGAACGTCAGAAACGCGAGGCGGCATTTGAGGCAGCGCGCCGGGAGGAGGAACTCCGGGGTTCGCAATCGGCCTCTCTGTCTGAACCTGCGCGGGAAGAAGGGATTGTGGAACAGACGGTCATCTTGCCGGTAGCGCCTCCGCCTGATATCAATCGCTATCCGAATCAGCCTCCCGGCAACAGGCCGGATACGGGGCGTCCGCCGCCCCTTTCATCAGAGCCTCCGGGGGGGAACCGCCCCGGCAAAGACGCAAGGGAAGAACCTGGCGCAGCGCCCCGCCTGCCCCAGAATCCGGGGGCGGAACAAAACCGTAGTTCTGGAAGGGTGCGGCTCACGTCAAAACCCAAGGCCACGGCTGGAACAGGCAAAAAGCAATAAATCTTGCAAACGGGTCTTGCAGACGGCAATTTTAAAAACACCTTGTTTTTCAAACCGCTACCTGCAAGACCTAAAGTTTTTTGATATTTGTCCGATAATGTATTTATCACAAATTTTTTGGCGGCACAGAAGTTTTCAGGGTCTTGGGAAGCAAACATCCTTTAAAAGTATGCTAACTTCCTGAGA
>JAISSL010000124.1 GCA_031273145.1 Zoogloeaceae bacterium
TCAGTCAGTCAGTCAGTCAGTCAGTCAGTCAGTCAGTCAGTCAGTCAGTCAGTCAGTCAGTCAGTCAGTCAGTCAGTCAGTCAGTCAGTCAGTCGCCTTGCCTGCCTGATTTTCGTCGCGCGGAGCTGCGCGGCTGCCTGTACAGAAAACGCCAAAACCCTGTCTCCTTCTGGAGCGGGGTTTTTTGTTTTCTCAAGGGTCATTTCATCGGTAGTTTGCCTGCTTGGGCTTCATGCCGCGCAGTTTTGCGCGAGTATGGGAGAAGCAAATGCATAGAAGCTCAATGCTAAGAATGGAGTGGTTTTGCAAAACCTATCTGCAAGACATGTCCGCAAAACCTGCCACTGTTGTGGATTTAGGTAGCCAGTGTGTTCCCGGCCAGGAAGATACATACAAGGTATTTTTCCAGGACAAATCCAGGTTCAACTACATCGGAGTAGACATGGTAAATGGCTACAATGTTGATATTGTCTTATCCCAACCGTATGTCTGGAATGAAATTCCTGACAATTTTTGCGATGTGTTGATTTCTGGTCAAGTATTTGAGCATGTAGAATTTCCATGGATAACAATTCGGGAAATTGCAAGAGTAGTCAAACCAGATGGCTTGATTTGCATAATAGTTCCATCTATGCAAAGCCTTCATCGCTATCCTGTAAATTGCCAAAATTACTTTGCGGATGGGATGATAGCACTTTCTAAATGGGCAGGTATCCTGCCCCTGCATTGTTCAACAAACCTTGCGCCTATTGGGGAGAATTCTGAATGGTATTCTGACATCGAGGATACAATTCTTGTTGCCAAAAATTCAAAACATATCCTGGATAATCTCAATGTGATGGATTATACCTGCGAGCCGGCTGATTTGAACAAAATGGCAACAGGTTTTATCTCGGCTATGGAACAACCGTACTGGATAAACTGGATATATCGGATGAAAGAAATAATAAAAATCCAATATAGGAGGATTATTCCTGAAACAATAAGAATATGGATAAGGAAATGGATATTATCCAAGCTGTTTTCAAGATAAAATGGCGAGAAGACCATGTGAATACTTGACTGTTCAAACGCAGACAAGTATTATTCCACCTTTAAAGATGTTTTTTATCATGTTGCGTTGCAACAATGGTAAATTGAGCAGAGGATGTTTAATTGCTATGATATTATAATCCTTTTGCCATCTGCAAAACTTTTGCCGGGACGCAGATTGCGTCCTTTACGAGTTGTTCAATGCGCGGCATCTCTCAAGGGCGCGATTCCACTGAGTATGTCCGTAGGGGCAGCAAATGTCGTATGCAAGACCTGCTGCCCATGTCATGCTTTAGCTTCGGTTGCGGGATGGGGATTCATGTACAGGGTTAAACAGAATTCGCTCAAAGAGGTTCATTCATGCCCTAACCAAAAGATGGTGGCGGGTTGGGTTTTTCCGGTGGTTTTTCCGATAACCGCTCTGCGAACGACGTTTCCAGGGTAGCGTCCAGAAGGCGCGGCGCAATCAGGCCGGCCTGAATCACGTTGGACATGCCCATTTGAAGGGTTGGCGGCGAGGCGTACAGGAGTGTGCCAAGGAAGGCGGCATGTGCCAGCCCAACGCCGAACCATTGCGCGAAGCTCCGTAGCCAGCCGTCTGAGTTGAAATGGCTCTGACGCAAGGCGGCGCTACCAGGCGGGGATTCTTGGGATAGGAATTTCATCTTCCGGGCGGAAGGCGCAAGGTGACACGCTCCACCATCTTGTCGAAAAAATGATAAGAGGGATTCGGTTTCACGGTTTTGTCTCTACACATTCGGGCGGCGGGCGAAATACAACTTGGCGCTGCCGCATTCGCCAGTCAGTTTAGTCTGTTCCTCTTCAAGCGTTGCGACAGAAAAGGCATAGCGTAGATTGTTCGATAACCATTCATGCAAAATATTGACATATATCAAGTCTGATGCTGTGGTCAGCCCGGTTGCACATCCCAGGAAACAAAAGCCCAACGTCGGGCGGTCTTCGAGCCGCCTTCACATGCTCAGGCGACAGCCAACCTCAGATGTCCGACTGGTTCGGCAGTGGGCTTCAGTTTGATTTCAATATCGTAGCCAAGCCGATTCAGACAATCCATCAGCTTGCGCTCGGAGATATTTGAAAAGTTGCCGCGCAGCATGTCGGAGACTTTGGGCTGTGTGATTCTCATCCGCTTGGCGGCTTCCTGTTGCGTCAGTCCAAGGCGGTTCATTGCCTTTTCAATTTCAATGACAAGGTCTGCCTTGATTTTGAGCTTGTCGGCATTGGGCAAGCCTAGATCGGCAAAAACATTGTCCGATCCGCTCAGTACCTCAACGCCGTTAATGATATGTTTTTTCATTTCGCAACTCCTTAACCCACGCTTCAGCCGTCTTGAGCCTGTCGCGGATGATGTTCATGTCACTTTGGGGTGTCTCAATCCCATGCCTGCTCTTTTTCTGAAAACAATGCAGCACAAAAACAGCTTCCGCGAACCTCACCGTATACACCGCCCGGTACGTTCCGCCCGCATCGTTTTCGATCACTTCGAGCACGCCTGCATCGCCAAAGCCCTTGAGCACTTTCGCCGCCTCATGCTTGCCACCTTTTTGCGCAAGATGCAGCGCGTAGCCAAACAGTTGCCGGACATCGGCTGGCAATGCCACCAAGTCTTTATAGCTGCCAGCTACCCATTTAAGCGGTTTCATGTTCATAACCCTGATTATACGTTAACAAGGATAATTTGCAATCTGCTTCTCCCAGAAAATAAAAGCCCAACGTCGGGCGGTTTTGAGGCCGCCGCTTGCCATAGCGGCGTCAAACCACGTATGCAAGCTGGCGCGTTCGTATGCGTTGAGTTCACCAAGCGACCAGATGAGGCGTTGCAGAAGTTCATCAAAATCGGTAATGCCGGAAAGAGGGCCTTCGTCCTCAATGTAGTCGAGCCGTGGATGAATGCCCCGGCGGTGCAGGATATTGAGCGCATAGATGTAGTCGGGCGCAGGCGTTGGTTCGTGGCCAATGGCCTCGAAAATTCTTGTGTTGATAAGGTTCCCGCCGACCAGATATGTGAGGTAGACGCGCTGCTTCGCTTTGGCATTCAGTTTTGCCAGCGCGTCGCCAAGGTCTTGTACCATCGTGGAGCGCGAAGCAATCACGATGTCGCATTCGGGCACTTTCGACCAGTCGTCTTCCCAGGCCAGATGCAGGGGTTCGATGTTGGTGATGCCCTGCGCCGCGACGTTTTTTTTCAGCTCGTCAAGCATCCCCTGACTGTAATCCAGGGCGATGACGCGCTCAAACCGCGCAGCCAGCGGCAGGCAGAGCGTGCCGGGGCCGCAGCCGACATCCAGCAGGGTACGGGCATCAGAGAGATTCATGCGCGAGATGAATTCGTCCACATAGCGTCCCCGATTGACCTGCCGGTTCATGCTGGCTGCGCGGGCATCCCAAGCGCTGTTTGGCTTCGGTTTGCCGGATAGCGCCATATGGTCGCGGTAAAGACGGGCAAAATCAATGGCAGCAATGGTCATATTATTTACGTAACGGGGAATTCCCGGTCATGATACTGGCAAACCATTCCCGAAGCGCCCCCATTTCGGGCGGCAGTTCAACGCTGGCATGACCCGAAAACGAGCGCCAATCCATCAGGTAATCGCTCGGCACGGCGGTAAGCAGCGGAATGCCGCCGGTCATGAGCGCCAGCATTTCGGCTATCAGCCCTTTGCCATCGGCTTCCAGCGCGCCGAAATGGTTGGCAATGGCAAGGTCTGCCCGCGTTTCCAGCGCCCGCCGCAGGGCGATGCTCGCGTCCGCAATGCTGCCGGGATCAAGGCTGCACGAGTCCGGGTTTGAAGGGGGGTTCGGAAACAGCGGATAGCATTTTTCGGTTTCGAGATCAATCAGCATGGTTGCCGCCTTGCCATGTCCGTCTTTTTTCTGCTGCACCAGACCCTGCACGTGCCAGCCTTCCCGGCGCAGGCCAAGCGCAAATTCAGCCAGCAGGTTGTCCGCCACGCCATGTTCCGAATAAACAATGGCGGCGATGGAAAATTCAGAGGTTTTTTCGTCGTGGGTTGCGCTCACGGGTTTCTCGAAGGGGATGACGGGGCAACCGGCAATTGTACGCGCCCGAAAGGGGATAGGCCGACAAAAAATGGCCTGCCCAGAATTTGAAAGAGGGACCAGCTCTATGCACTTCAAATTCTGGACAGGCATCGCTTCGAGGTTGAAACTAAATGTATCGTTGTGCCTTGTTAGACATAACGCTGACCGTAATTTATCGCAGTACCCGCGCAGAATATTGATTTAGATCAAGAAAAGATCAGTCGGCCGTTTTGCCCGCCAGATTGCAAAGCGCCTGCAATTCCTTGTCCGCGCTTTTGTTGATGCGGGCTTCGAGCGCGTCGTAACGCTCAATCAGTTGGTGTCCGAGGGGCGTCAGCACCGCGCCGCCGCCGCCTTTTCCGCCTGCCGCCGTTTCGATGACCGGGTTGCCAAATCCCCGGTTCAAGGTGTCAATCAGGAGCCACGCGCGTTTGTAGGGCAGCCCAAGCGAGCGGGCGGCGGCGGAAATGGAACGCATCGCGTCGACCTCGCGCAACAGGTCAATCTTGCCGGGGCCAATGTTGATGGCTTTTCCAATGTAGATGCGGGGACGCACCAGATGTTTGAGTCTATTGATTGAAGGTTTCATATCTACAGACTATCAGAAAAATGAATGTCTTGCAGCCTGTCCCCTCGCTACGCCATTTCCCGCAAAGGCGGGAAGAGGGCGCAGGCGATTGTAAAAATCCAGAGGGCAGGGCGTTTTTTCATGTTGCGTTGCTGTCGTTACGGTCTGGTAATGGAATCCATACAAAGTATATCCCGGCAACAGACATCCATCCCAAAATTCCGAGCGCCGTCATCCGTTGCGCCGTTCCTGCTTCAAGCACGCCGATATTCCCGAAAGAAAGTGCCATCAGCGCGAACAGTAACGCCGCCAAGGAGAACCAGCGGAACCATCCGAAAGTCTCTTGCCTGAAGGCGATAAACATTGAAGCCGCCAGCGCCACAAACGCGATAAAGATGCTGACGATGTGCAGTGTCGGAGCGTGTTCCAACGTTACGATACCCGCCACAGCAAAGGAGACCGACGATATTATGAGAAGGTAATAGAAAAGCGGTCTTACGAATGAAGCGTCGTAACGCTTGCTCTCAAAACAGGGAACCAGGCTTATGCTACCGAAAGCAAGCGCCCAAAAAGCGAA
>JAISSL010000145.1 GCA_031273145.1 Zoogloeaceae bacterium
GCCGCGCGGGTTATTGCCAGTTGTCCCGAAAATTTTTCAGCCGCAGCTTCTGCCAATATCCGGTTGATCTCATTCGCATCCGCTGCCCGCCGCAAAACAAGCGTCATATCCAGGGCGGACACATTGGCGGTCGGAACGCGAATGGCCTTGGCCGTTACTTTTCCCGTCAGTTCGGGCAGCAGGCGCTCAATGCCCCGCGCCAGCCCCGTCGCCACCGGAATGATGGATTGCATGGCAGAGCGGGTACGGCGCAAATCCGGGTGGTGATAGCCATCAATCAGGGGCTGGTCGTTCATCGCCGAATGCAGGGTGGTAATCAGCAGGTGTTCCAGGCCGACTTCTTCCTGCAAGGTCACCAGCACGGGAATGGCGGCATTGGTCGTGCAGGACGCGCCAGATACAATCCGCGCCTGCTGGGTAAGATGCGCGTGATTCACGCCAAACACGATGGTTGCATCCACATCGGCTGCGCTTGCCGCCGGATGGGAAAGCAGAAGGCGCGGCACGCCTGCGGCAAGAAACCGCTCCAGCCCGGCGCGGTCATGGTATTGCCCGGAACATTCCACCAGCAAATCAGGGTTGAACGCGCGCCAATCCCCATCTTCCGGTGTATGGGCATGGGTTACGGCAATAAAACGCCCGTCCAGCAAAAAACCGCCCTCCGCCTCTTCCACCACGCCGGGAAAGCGCCCATGCGTGGAATCAAACCGGGTGAGATAGACGATGCTGGCGAGTTCCGCCGGCTCGTTGATGGCAACCACCTGAAAACGCTCTGCCAATCCGGCTTCTGTAATGGCGCGTAAAAAACAGCGCCCAATCCGTCCATACCCATTGATGACCAGACGAAAAGGGGAGGCAGAAGCAAGAGCAGAGGCAGGACGGGGCGAAGTCATGCCGTTCAGAGCGACACGGTTTCTTCTTCCGCCGCAAAGATGAGGCGCACCGCGTTCTGTTCGTCGACATCCACCGTCACTTTGCCGCCCTGCGCGAGCCTGCCGAACAGGAGTTCATCCGCCAGCGCGGCGCGGATGGTATCCTGAATCAGACGCGCCATGGGACGCGCCCCCATCTGCGGATCAAAACCCTGCTTCGCCAGCATTTCCCGCAACGCGCCCGTAAAGTGGACTTCCACCTTGCGTTCCTGCAACTGTTCTTCCAGTTGCATGAGGAATTTGTCCGCCACCCGCAGGATCACCTCGTGGTCAAGCGTGCGGAAAGAGACGATGGCATCCAGGCGATTCCTGAATTCCGGCGTGAATATCCGCTTGATTTCCGCCATTTCGCCGCCTGCCTGATTGCCCGCGATAAAGCCCATCAGGTTCTTTTGCAGGTCTGCCGCGCCCGCGTTGGTGGTCATGATGATAATGACGTTGCGAAAATCGGCCTTACGCCCGTTGTTGTCGGTCAACGTCCCGTGATCCATGACTTGCAGGAGAATATTGAAAATGTCCGGGTGGGCTTTTTCAACTTCGTCCAGCAGCAGGACGCAGTACGGCTTTTTCGCCACCGCTTCGGTGAGCAGCCCGCCCTGCTCGAACCCGACGTAACCCGGCGGCGCGCCAATCAGCCGGGAAACGGCATGGCGTTCCATGTATTCGCTCATGTCGAAACGCAAAAGTTCGATTCCGAGCGCGTAGGCCAGTTGGCGGGCAACTTCGGTCTTGCCAACGCCGGTTGCGCCGGAAAAAAGATACGCGCCAATGGGTTTTCCGGGCGTGCCCAGACCGGAACGCGCCATCTTGATGGCGCGAACCAGCGTTTCAATGGCCTGATCCTGCCCAAAAATGACGGCCTTCAAATCCCGCTCAAGGAATTTCAGGGCGTCGCGGTCATCGGCGCTGACATGACGCGGCGGAATCCGGGCGATTTTGGCGACGATCTCTTCAATGTCGCCTTTGCCGATCAGCTTTTTCTGCCGGGATTTGGGCAGGATGCGCTGCGCTGCGCCCGCCTCGTCAATCACGTCTATCGCCTTGTCGGGCAAGTGGCGATCCGTGATGTAACGCGCCGATAACTCCACGGCGGAAGTCAGGGCGGCATTGGAATATTTGACGTGATGATGGGTCTCGAAACAGCTTTTCAGCCCTTTCAGAATTTCCAGCGCCTCGCTCGTGGAAGGCTCAACCACGTCAATTTTCTGGAAACGCCGGGAAAGCGCGTGGTCTTTCTCGAAGACGCTGCGATATTCGTTGTAGGTCGTCGCGCCGATGCAGCGCAGTTGCCCCGAAGAAAGTACCGGCTTCAAAAGGTTGGAAGCATCCATCGTCCCGCCGGAAGCCGCGCCCGCGCCAATCAGGGTATGAATCTCGTCAATGAAAAGAATGGACTGGGGCAGTTCCTGAAGCCGTTTCAGGACATTTTTCAGGCGTTGCTCAAAATCGCCCCGGTATTTGGTTCCCGCCAGCAACGCGCCCATATCGAGCGTATAGACCACGGATTTGGCAAGGATTTCTGGGACTTCCCCGGCGACGATCCGGCAGGCCAGCCCTTCCGCAATGGCGGTTTTGCCAACGCCCGCCTCGCCTACCAGAATGGGATTGTTTTTCCGGCGGCGGCATAAGGTCTGGATGACCCGCTCAAGTTCAGGCTCCCGCCCGATCAGCGGATCAATCTTGCCCTTGGTGGCCTGCTGGTTCAGGTTGATGGTGAAATGCTCCAGCGGATTGGCCTGTTGCTGCACGGCTTCATGGCCGCCCACGGTTGCGCCCTCTGGATGCTTATCCGCCTGCGCCAGGGAAGACTTGCTGATGCCGTGCGAGATGTAATTGACGAGATCGAGCCTTGTTACGCCCTGTCTTTGCAGGAAAAAAACCGCATGAGAATCCCGTTCGCCAAAAATGGCGACCAGCACGTTTGCGCCATTGACCTCTTTTTTCCCGGAGGACTGCGCGTGCAGGATGGCGCGTTGGATAATGCGCTGAAAGCCCAGGGTCGGCTGGGTATCAATATCGTTCTGACCGGGAATGACCGGCGAATGGTCGGCGATGAAGCGGGAGATGTCGTGCCGCAGCACTTCGAGGTTCGCGCCGCAGGCGCGCAATGCCGCCGCCGCCGTGGGATTATCCAGAAGCGCAAGGAGCAGATGCTCGACGGTGATGAATTCATGGCGCTTCTGGCGGGCTTCGACAAAAGCGAGATGCAGGCTGACTTCGAGTTCCTGGGCAATCATCCCTTTTCCTCCATGATACAGGCGAGCGGATGCTGGTGCTGACGCGCCCAGGCTACCACCTGATCTACCTTGGTCGCCGCTATGTCGCGCGGATAGATGCCGCACAAGCCCTGTCCCTCACGGTGGACTTGCAGCATAACGGTAATGGCGAGTTCCTTGGTCATGGCAAAAAAACGCTGTAACACGTCGACTACGAAATCCATGGGGGTGTAGTCATCATTCAAAAGCAGCACCTGATAGAGCCGGGGCTGTCCGGTGTGAATCTGCTCGGATTCCAGGATCGCCTGGTCGTCGTTCTGTGAAGCCATTGCAGGATTTTCATACACTCTTCAATGCGATGCAAGCCTTAAAAAAACCTGAGCATGAGTCTTGCCTGAATCTTCGTCATTTATGGCAGAACCACAGGATGTCCCTGCTTCGTCCGGCTCGCCGCCCGCCAAGGAGTGAACTGCTCATGACACCACAGTATTCATCCCTCGTATCCAGGTCAAAGGTATAATTTCCAAAAAAATGCTCAGGCACAACCTGACTGCAAGACCCGCAAATTCATTCTTCTTCTGCCTTTCGGTGCGGACAATGTTTGTGCTGGCAGTGGGCGTAGAGAGAAAGCGCGTGTTCTTCGATCCTGAAACCGCGTTCGGCGGCAATGACCTTCTGGCGGCGCTCGATTTCCTTATCATAAAACTCTTCGACGCGCCCGCAGTCCAGGCAGATGAGATGGTCATGATGCAGGCCATCATTGATTTCAAAGATCGCCCGCCCGGATTTGAAAGTATGCCGCGTCAAAAATCCGGCCTGCTCGAACTGGGTCAGTACCCGATAGACGGTTGCGAGGCCAATGTCCAGACCTTCCGCAAGCAGCAGGCGATAGACTTCTTCCGCGTCAAGATGCTGGACTTCGCTTTTTTCAAAAAGCGCCAGAATTTTCAGGCGCGGCAGGGTGGCCTTGAGTCCGGCATCGCGCAGACTTTGGGAAGGCAGAGGCTTTTTGTCGGTCATAAGTTGAAGGGACTCTGGATGAGCAGAGACGAAACAGGACAGAATCGTTTATGATACCGACCCTGCTCTATCTTTCCAATTTTTCTTGCCGGTTTTTCTTCATGGTTCGTCGTTTGATTGTTTTGACCTTCGGGTTTGTCTGGCTTTCGATGCTTGCCGCCTGTTCCACCGTGCCGCGCTTCATCGAGCGATACGAGTACAAGGCGGATATTCAGCAGGGCAATGTCCTCACGCAGGAGATGGTTGCCCAGTTGCGTCCCGACCTTTCGCGCGATCAGGTTCGTTTCATTCTCGGTTCGCCGCTTCTGACAGACCTGTTCCACGCAAATCGCTGGGATTATCTGTTCAGCCTGAAGGAAGGCAAGACAGGCGAAGTGGCCCTGCGCCATCTTTCCGTATTTTTTGATGCGGAAGGACGATTGACGCGGGTAGCAGGCAATGTGGAAGCGCGCAGGGAACAAGCGCCGACAGTGCCGATGGCGCGAACCAGGGTCATTGATTTGGGAACCATACCCCCCGATACGCCGCCACTCGAAGAAGAGAAGTCTGGTTTTCTGCGGCAGTTCTGGACACCCTAGGTTTATGAACATATGAACGATTTTGACACGAAAAAGCCCCGAATTGGCATTGTGGGCGCATCCGGGCGGATGGGCAGGATGCTGCTGGAAGCCACCCTGAAAGACCCGGAATTTTGTCTGGCGGCGGCGTTCGATCAGCCGGATTCGCCTGCCCTGGGGCAGGACGCGGCAACCCTGGCGGGCTTGCCTGCCTGTGGCGTCATGGTGACGGCGGATGTCGCGGCAGGCTTGACCGATTGCGATTGCCTGATTGATTTTACCCGCCCGGAAGGCGCCTTGCGCCATCTGGCGCTCTGTGAAGCGGCAGGCGTGGCAATGGTGATCGGCACCACCGGCTTTGATGCGGCAGGCAAGGCAAAAATCGCGGAAGCCGCCCGGCGAATTCCCATCGTGTTTGCACCCAACATGGCGGTTGGGGTCAATCTCGTCTTTCATCTTCTGGATACTGCGGCGCGCATTCTCAACCAGGGCTATGATGTCGAGATTGTCGAGGCGCATCATCGGCTGAAAGTAGACGCGCCTTCCGGCACGGCGCTCAGAATGGGCGAAGTCGTTGCCGGGGCGTTGGGACGCAACCTTGCCGAGTGCGCCATTTACGGCCGGGAAGGCCATACGGGCGAGCGCGAGGGAACAAGCATCGGCTTTGCGACGGTACGGGGCGGCGACATCGTGGGCGATCATACCGTGATGTTTTGCGGCCTGGGTGAGCGGGTAGAAATCGCGCACAAGGCGGGAAGTCGGATGCCCTATGCGCTGGGGAGCCTACGCGCGGTTCGGTTTCTTGCCACCCGCGAAAACGGCCTGTTCGACATGCAGCACGTCCTGGGTTTTTGAGAACGCCCGCTTTTTATATTGAAATCTTTTCTGGAGAATAACCATGAAAGCAACAATCAAAAATCAAGAAGCCGCAGACCAAGCACTAGCTATCATCATGCTTGAAGGCTTTATACCAGATGAAGAATTTTTGGAAATCTGGAACAAACGCACATCTGGCGAAATCACCCGTGAAGAATATCGTTCAATCATGATTAAACGCGCACTTGAAAAAGACAGACTTGAACTGTTAAATCAGACAAAACAGAATGAACTTGCAGAGGCATAAAAAACCGCCAGAACCATTCAGGCTTTCGGATCACTTGCTCGGTTTGGCGGCATTGCTTCCCGGTTTGGCGGTGCCACCTGCGGGTTTGTCGGCATCCTCCTCACTCAGTTTGACGACATCGCCTTTCAGGGAAACGCTAGACACAATGCGACCATCGTGGCATTCGTACTGATCCTTGCTCTTGAAGCTTTTTTTCTTGTAATAGCTTTCAATGTTGATGATGGCGTTGCCGCCTTCCTTGCGGGCGCGATCCTGAAGCTCGATCAGCGCCAGCAACATCGCCCACTGGCACGCTTCCTTGGGTGTCTTTTCCACCGAGTTGGTTCTTTTGTTGGTCACAACGCCCGGAGCCAGTTTGGTTTCAACGGCTGGATTCGTTTGACCGCTGAAGTAAAACCCGATTTCCTCGTCCAGTTTTCCCTCGGCCTTGCCCAGTTCAAGGGCATCCTGGATAGGCATGTGGTGCTTGACATCACGCGCCAGGGCAACAGGCGCGCATAACGAGAAGGCAATGAGCAAAGCGGTAAGCCTCGCCATTGTTACGGACATTTTCATGAAGTTCTCCTTTGACCGGCGCACAGGCTGTTGCTTCATCATGAATGCGTTGTTTGTCGGGACATGAGCCTCAAACGTCCTAGAAATTGGGCTGTTTCAGAAAAATGTAGGTGCAATTCACGCGCGGGGAGGTGGTGCCGACCGGCTTGTACACAAAGGCCGAAGTGCCAATCGAACCGCTGTCGAAGGAAGGCGTCGCAAGCCAAAGGCCGGATTCCGGGTGAATTTTCTGGGCTTCGGCAAAATCCGACCAGTCAACGGTAAGGTCAGCCGTATAAGCCGCCTCTTGCCAGTTGCCCGCGCCATAAGTCGGGGCAATCACAATCCGGCTCACCTCATGCCCCAAAACCTGCAACGGCGAAGGCGACTTGAACGTGTAAATGTAGCCGGAAACGCCCGCGCGGGTAATTCCTCCAACCACTTTGCCGCCCGTACCCCCCAGCGTCTTGGCAAGCTCAACGACCTTGCCATAATCGGATTCCAGGGGATTGCTCTTGCAGGTCAAAACCTGTTCCAGAATTTGTCTGGCCTCTTTCTGCTTTGCGAACAGGTTCTGGGCACTGGCTGCGCCAACCACCAACAAGCCAGCCGCAAGAAAGAGGGTGCTGCGGATATACGTCGTTTTCATGATTGTCTCCAGTCAGGTGAATCGGGTTTCCCATCCAGTTTGCTTACTGAATCTGCTGATTATAACGCACGAATTCTTCCAGCTTGGCCTTGGCCGCGCCGGAATTCAATACGGCATCCGCTTTGGCGATGCCTTCCGCAATGCTTTCCGCCACATTGGCGGCATAGAGCGCCACGCCGGAATTGAAGGCCACAATATCCCGCGCAGGCCCTGGCTGGTTATCCAGCACCGCACGCATCATGGCTATGGACTGTTCGGTCGTCTCGACTTTGAGGTTGCGCGTTCCCGCCATGCGGATGCCGAAATCCTCAGGATGGATGGCGTACTCGGTCACTTTGCCGTCCTTCAGTTCGCCGACCAGCGTCGCCGCGCCCAGGCTGATTTCATCCACGCCGTCCAGCCCATGCACGACCAGAACATGCTTGCTGCCCAAGCGTTCCATCACCCGCACCAGAATGCCCACGAGATCGGGATGGAATACGCCCAAAAGCGTATTGGGCGCATCCGCCGGATTGATGAGCGGCCCCAGAATGTTGAAGAGGGTTCGCACCCCCATTTCCCGTCGTACCGGGGCGATATTCTTCATCGCGGTATGAAAATTGGGAGCGAACATGAAGCCGATGCCAGTCTCTGCAATACAGCTTGCTACCTGTTCCGCGTCCAGCTTCAAGCTCGCGCCCAAGGCTTCAATGGCATCCGCCGAACCGGATTTGGAAGATACGCCGCGATTGCCATGCTTGGCGACCCGCGCCCCGGCAGCGGCAATCACAAAGGCGCTGGTCGTGGAAATGTTGAACGTATGCGAGCCATCCCCGCCCGTTCCCACGACATCAATGAAATTATCATTGGGGGGCGGAACCTGTACCTTGAGCGCCATTTCGCGCAGGACGGTAGCGGCGGCGGTAATTTCCCCGATGGTTTCCTTCTTGACGCGCAGACCGGTAAGAATGGCGGCAGACATGACCGGCGTGAGCGACCCGGTCATGATCTGGCGCATCAGGTCGAGCATTTCGTCGTAAAAAATCTCGCGG
>JAISSL010000166.1 GCA_031273145.1 Zoogloeaceae bacterium
GCGGAATTGGGGCCGGAGGAAGCCAGATAGCGTTCGGAAATTCCGTCGTACCGGATGTATTCGCTCCGCAATTGGTCTCTGCCGCTTTGTATCCAGGCGCGCTGGAACAGTTCGATAATTTCGTGGTGAGTATCGTATTCGATGCGTTCCGCTTCCCCTTCAACCCATTCGTTCCGGCCTTCCCGCTTCTGCCGGAAACGCACCAGCCCGCCGGGTCCGGCAAAGGCAACCCCCCGCAAAAAACCCTGCGCGTCCTCCGTCACCACGATTTTATTGGAACGGATCATCATGGTTCCCTGGGTTAATATGACGTTGCCTTCAAACACCTGCACCCGTTTCAGATCGTCAAGGGTGATGCGGTCGGCATCCAGGGTAATGGGTTTTTCCCGATCCGCCAGTTCCGCATGGAGCGGCAAGGTAAAAAAGAGCGCGAAAAGAAGGAAGAAGCGGGTCATGGCGTTTTTGGGTTTTCAGGGGGAAGGCGGACATATCTGCCGCGCACCTGCTGGCGCAGGGTAAAGGTTCTCAGGTCGTTGTCCGCCGCGAGGCCGATGCCACTCAGCCAGCTTGGCCCCTGGGTAATGGCTACCGGATGCTGATTGAAAACCTTGCCTTCTTCGGGCAGGGCGGTCAATTCCGGCGTTCTGGCGACGAGTTCAGGCCGGTTTGCGTAGGCTGCTCTGGTGATGATTACATCGTCGCGCAGAACGACCCGTTTTCCCCGTTCCGTCACCTGGGCGGATTGCGCGGTCAGAGTAATGTCCGGCGAGCCGGGGCGGTAATGAACCAGTTGCGGGACGTAAATCATGTTGCGGTCATCGTCCTGATAGTGTTCCATGTGGCTTGAGGTCAGGCGATAGGAGAGACTGCCGTCCGAATCGTAGCGATAGACGGTAATGCCTTTTGCGATGGCATCCGGGGTGTGCCGTCTCGCTTCATCGTCCGGCTGCTCGGGGAGCGTCACGACTTCGTTCAGCCAGTAGGCAAGCAACGCCAGACCGGAAAGGACAAGCAGGGGGAAAAGCGTTGCCGCTACGCCTTGGGTACGCATGGGTTATGCCTTTTCATCCGTTAACCAGGATTTGAGTATCCTGTCAGACTTTTCCTGCGCGGCGAGGATGAAATCGGAGACTTCCCGCGCCGCGCCTTCGCCGCCCCGCGCCTCGGTGACGAAGAGGGCGCGTTCCCGAACCAGCGGATGCGCGTTGGCAGGCGCGGCGGAAAAGGCGCACAGGCGCATGACCGGCAGATCAACCACGTCGTCGCCCATGTAACCTGCTTCTGCGGGCAGGAGTTTGAGGCGGTCGAGAAGGGCGGCAAGGCAGGCGCGTTTATCGGCAACGCCCTGAAACAGATGCCGGATTTCGAGATTGGCCGCCCGCGCCGCCACTGCGCCGGAAGTTCTGCCGGTAATGATGGCCAGCTCAATCCCCGCCTGTTGCAAAAAGCGCAAGCCCTGTCCATCCAGCGTATTGAAGGCTTTCCATTCCTGCCCGTCCTCGCCGTAGTAGAGGCAGCCATCGGTCAATACGCCGTCAATATCAAACGCCATGAGTTTTAAGCGGGCGGCGGCAGCGCGGCTTTGGGCGGCAGACATCAAATCACCTTGGCGGCAAAGAGGTCGTGCATGTTGAGCGCGCCGATGAGATGGCCTGCTTCATCCGCGACCAGCAGATGATTGATGCGTTGCCGTTCCATGATCTCCACGGCTTCTATCGCCAGACGATCCGGCGCAATCCGGTGAGGATTGGGGTGCATCAGGCGACCAATGGGAATCGCCAGAAAATCCTCGTTTGCGTGTTTTTGCCGGTCTTCCAGAGTGCGGCGCAAATCGCCGTCGGTAAAGATGCCGAGTATCGTATGTTCGGGATCGGTAATGACCGTCATGCCCAGTCCGCCCCGGCTGATGGTCAAAATGGCTTCGGAAAGGGTAGTTTCCGGGCGGACGGCGGGGACTTGTTCGGCCTTCCGCATCACGTCCCGAACGTGGGTCAAGAGACGACGCCCCAAAGCGCCGCCCGGATGGGAGAGGGCAAAATCTTCCGCCTGGAACCCGCGCGCATCCAGCAGGGCAACCGCAAGCGCGTCGCCCAGCGCGAGCGTGGCGGTCGTGCTGGCGGTCGGGGCAAGATTCAAGGGACAGGCTTCCTGCGCGACACTGACATCCAGTTGAATATCCGCTTCCCGCGCCAGGGTGGAAGCGGGATTGCCGGTCATGGCAATGAGTTTGGCGCCTTGTCTGCGAATGGCGGGCAGGATACGCAAAATTTCCTCAGTCTCGCCGGAATTGGAAAGGGCGAGAAACACGTCCATGCCCTGCACCATGCCCAAATCGCCGTGGCTTGCTTCACCGGGATGGACGAAATAGGCCGGCGTCCCGGTAGAAGCGAGGGTTGCGGCGATTTTGCGGGCGATATGCCCGGATTTGCCCATGCCGCTCACGATGACCCGTCCTGTGCTTTGCAGGATCAACGCCACTGCTTCCGCAAAGGGTTGCCCGATTCGGGTCGTCAACGCCTGAATGGCCTCGGCCTCAATGGTCAGGGCGCGTACTGCCAGCTCGATGGAACGCGGCGGATGAAAAGTCTGATTCATGGCAAGAAATGGGGCGCGGCAAAACGCGGCTGTCCGTTCATGGCTCAATTATACCCGTCGTCTTGCCGGTCTTGCAGATGGCGATTTAAAGGCAGGGAATTTCTCGTTACATAATAGTCGTCGGCAAGGCTCAAGATTTTGGCTGGGTTGCCGTTAACGCTTCTATGGGGTCGCGCGCGCATGTCAATTTTCGTCAACGCTTTTGTTGGCGCATGTGTTACCGCTTAAGAACATGATGCAAACCACTAACGCCACCGCGCTTTCGGGTCATTCCGTCACCACTGCCGTGAGTGATAGTCGCGCGGCGAGCATTGCCCGTTCCTTCTACGCCGAGAAAGTCGAGGGGCAGGCCAGCTCGCCTGAACCGCCCGCCATCGTCACCCCGTCCACCGTCGTCAAATTGAGCAGGAACGCCCAACTCTGGCAGCAAAGCGAAGCGCGCTTCGAGAAATTTCAGGCTCGAATCAGCCCTTACGCGCGTAATTTTTTCACCCGCGATGACCGACGGGTAATCGGCGAGGCATACGAGGCAGCCGGTGGGAAGCCGGGTATCCTGGAGAGTTCTGGTAAAAATGAATGGCGAATGAAAGAAGTCGACAAGCTGGTAGGCGAACTGGCGGCCTATCGCATCATGCAGCATTCGCGCGGCGAACTGGTGATGGTCGCCGTCCGGCAGGCGCTCAGTGGGGCTGAAGACGAGGGCGAAGAAGGCAGTAAAAAAGAAAACATTGAAGATGACACGCCGCCCCAGGTTGATCTCGCGCACATGAAACTGCTTGGCAAAATCCGTGAGCTGACCGGCGCGGGCACGCTCTGACCCAACAACAAACCGTTTTGACAACCCGCATTAAAGGAATACCACCATGATAATCGCAAACTCCAGTCTGACGTTCTCCTCCCAGCATACTGCCCTCAAGCAGCATGAAACTGAGGAATTCTACAAAATCACGCGCCGGGACGACCAAAAGAATGCCTCGCGCCACGGTCACGGTCACGGCCATGACAAGTCGTTGGCAAGCAAGGTCACGCTCTCGCGGGCCGCGCTCTCCCTGCTGCATGAGGAAATTGCCGACGCCAAGCCCGCAAGCTCCCCTGCTGCCGACGCCAACACCTCAATCGCCACGGACGACACGAAAGCCCTCAGCATCAACAAGCAGATTGATAACGACCCGCGCTTAAGCCTGATGCGCCTCACCATCGAAATGCTGACGGGACGCAAGGTCAGTTCCCTGGATGTCGAGTTCAAAGACCCGCAGAAAGCCGAAAACGAGGTCAATCTTCTCTACGAGCGCCGTGATACCTTCAGCGAATTTGAACAGACCAATTTTGCCGCCGAAGGCGTCGTCAAGACCGCCGATGGCCGCGAGATCAGTTTTTCGATTCAGCTTTCCATGTCGCGCTATTTCAGTGAGGAAAGGTACATGGCCGTAAGCGGCGGCAAGCCGAAAGACCCGTTGGTGCTCAATTTTTCCGGCATGGCAGCGGCGCTCTCCGATGCCCGCTTCAGCTTCGATCTCGATAGCGACGGTCATGATGACAACATGCGGATGCTCTCGCACGGCAGCGGATTCCTGGTCTTCGACCGCAATGGCGACGGCAAGGTAAACGACGGCAGCGAACTTTTCGGCACAAAAACCGGCGATGGCTTTGCCGAACTTGCCGTCCTCGACGACGACAAAAACGGCTGGATTGACGAAAACGACAGCGCCTGGCAACACCTCCGCATCTGGAGCAAGGACGCTGACGGCAAGGATGTCCTGCTCACGCTCAAAGATGCCGATGTTGGCGCGATCGCCCTGAAAAACATCGACACGCCTTTTTCCATCAAGGATTTCGCCAATCAACTCCAGGCTCAAATCCGCTCAACCGGCATCTTTTTGAAGGAAAGCGGCGGCGTTGGAACGGTGCAGAAAATTGATCTGGTGGTCTA
>JAISSL010000209.1 GCA_031273145.1 Zoogloeaceae bacterium
CGGGCATATCTTTACCGATTTTGTCGAACTGCACGGGGATCGCGCCTTTTCCGACGACAAGGCCATCATCGGCGGCATGGCGCGTTTCAATGGACAGCCCTGCGTGGTCATTGGGCATCAGAAGGGACGCAATACCAAGGAAAACCTGTTCCGCAACTTCGGGATGCCGCGCCCGGAAGGGTATCGCAAGGCATTGCGCCTGATGAAGCTGGCGGAAAAATTCCAGTTGCCGGTCTTTACCTTCATAGATACGCCGGGCGCGTATCCCGGCATTGATGCCGAAGAGCGGGGACAATCGGAAGCGATAGGCCGCAACCTCTTCGAGATGGCGAGCCTGAAGACGCCGGTCATCGTCACGATCATCGGCGAGGGCGGTTCGGGCGGCGCTTTGGCGATTGCGGTTGGTGACGCGGTGCTGATGCTGCAATACGCAACCTATTCGGTCATTTCCCCGGAAGGCTGCGCCTCTATCCTCTGGAAGAGCGCGGAAAAGGCGTCTGACGCGGCGGAAATCATGGGCATTACCGCCAATCGCCTGAAAAACCTGAACCTGATTGACCGGATTGTCAATGAACCCAATGGCGGCGCGCACCGCGACCCTGCCACGATGGCCGCATCCCTGAAAAAAGCCTTGCAGGAGGCGCTCAAACAGGCGCAGGCCATTTCGACCGAAGAACTGCTGGAAGCCCGCTTCGAGCGCCTGATGGCTTATGGTCGCTTCAAGGAACAGGCCGCCTGATTGGCTACGCGAGGCAGTCGCAAGCTGCCTCGCCGCGCATCTGCCGGTTGAGGCGACGCTTCATCTTGGCCTCTCTGGCGGGCGCGATTCCGTCGTTCTTTTGCACCTCCTGAAAGACCTGTTGCCGGAGAGATTGCGGGCGATTCACGTCCAGCATGGCCTCTCTCCCCATGCGGACGCTTGGGCGGATTTTTGCCGTCAACTCTGCCGGGAATGGCAGATTCCGCTGGAAATTGCGCCGGTCGAAGTTCGCAGGCAAGGGCGGGGACTGGAAGATGCCGCGCGGACTGCCCGTTATCAGGCTTTTCAGGCGAGCGGCGCAACCTGGCTGGCGCTCGCGCATCATCGCCGCGATCAGGCGGAAACCATGCTCTTGAACCTGTGCCGGGGCGCGGGCGTTGCGGGCGCGGCTGCCATGCAGGGCAGACGGAAAATCTCCGGCATGACCGTATTGCGCCCCTTGCTGGAAGTGGGGGATGAGGAAATAGCCTGCTACGCGGAAGAGCGCGGCCTTGCCTGGGTGGAAGATGAAAGCAATGCCTTGCCCCATTTTCGCCGCAATTTTTTGCGTCTTGAAGTGTTGCCGAAATTGGCGCAGGTTTTTCCGGCGGTGGAAGCGAATCTGGCGCGGGCGGCGAGGCATTTTGCCGAAGCGGAAAGCCTGCTGCGCGACCTGGCTTCTCTGGACGCGGCGCAGATTGAGGCGGACGCGGCCTACTTCGGCAAGCTCGCATTGGCTCGTCAGGCGAACTGGTTGCGCGGATACCTGCAAGCGGCGCGTTGGCGCATTCCAGATACGCCGCGCTTGCTCGAAGCCTTACGTCAATTTAATCAGGCCATGAAGCGCGGAGTTCCTGCGGAAATGGTTTTGCCGGAAGGCCGTCTTTGCCTTTGGCGCGGCAGGTTTTATGTCGTAGCTAATGTTCCTGTCTCGAAAAGTCCGCAAAGCTGGGATGGGCGGACGCCGCTTTTCTGGGCGGGGAGTTGGCTTCATCTGGAAGCGCGACAGGGCGAAGGGTTACGCGCCGATTGCTTGTTTGGCAACATGGAAAACAAACTTTCCGTGTGTTCCCGCAAGGGCGGGGAGACCCTGCGGCTGGCGCAAAACCGTCCGCGCCGTCCCTTAAAAAAAATCTTGCAGGAAGCCGCCATTCCGCCCTGGCAACGCGAACGTCTGCCACTTATTTATTGGGGCGACGAGTGCATCGCCTGTCCCGGTATTGGCATTGCCGCCGACTGGCAATGCCAGAAGGATGAAACCGGCTGGTATCCAGTCTTGCAGACGGCAATAGGGGGCGGGGGAGAGGGTAATGTTCACCCATGAATCAAAAACGCGCTATTTTACCGGCAACGCTTCTGCCAACGCCTCTCGCGCTACTTGTCCTAACTGTTCGATTTCCGCGTCGGTCACGATGTAAGGGGGCATCAGATATACCGTGTTGCCGATAGGCCGCAGCAGCGTTTCCCGCTTCAGCGCCGCGCGGTAAAACCGGCGGGAAAAGACAGGGTCTTCGTTTATCACGTCGAACGCGGCAATCATCCCGCAGGCACGCAGGTTGGCAACCGCAGGGTGGTTGGATAAGGGCGCAAGGCTGGCGGAGAGTTTTTCCGCCCTTATCCGATTCGCCGCCAGCACGTCGTCCTCGGCAAAAATTGTCAAGGTCGCCAGTGCTGCCGCGCAGGCAAGCGGATTGCCGGTATAGGAATGGGAATGCAGAAAGCCGCGCGTTACATCATCATCGTAAAAGGCGCGATAAATCGTATCGCAACAGAGTACTACGGAAAGCGGCAGGTAGCCGCCGGAAATGCCCTTGGAAAGACAGAGCACATCCGGGCGAATCCCCGCCTGTTCGTGCGCGAAAAAAGTGCCGGTGCGGCCAAAGCCTACCGCGATTTCATCGCAAATCAGGTGCACGCCATACTGGTCGCAGAGGGCGCGGGCGCGGCGCAGATATTCCGGGGCGTACATCGCCATCCCGTTTGCGCCCTGTACCAGCGGCTCGACAATCAGGGCGGCAATGTGTCCGGCTTCCGTCCGCAATTTTTCTTCCAGCGCGGCGGCGGCGCGTAGGGCTACGTCCACGGCGGATTCCCCGGATTCTGCCGTGCGGGAATCGGGCGTTGGCACCGTTTCCGCCCGTCGCAGCAGGGGCGCGTAGGCATCCCGGAACAGGGCGACATCGGTTACAGCCAGCGCCCCCAGCGTCTCGCCGTGATAGCTGCCTTCCAGACACAAAAAGCGGTTTTTCTCCGGCTTGCCCAGATTGCGCCAATAGTGAAAACTCATCTTCAAGGCAATTTCCGTGGCGGACGCGCCGTCGGATGCGTAAAACGCATGACCCAACGCGCCGCCCGTCAGGGCAGATAATCGTTCGGCCAGTTCTACCGCGCCCTGATGGGTAAAGCCCGCCAGCATGACATGCTCCAGTCGTTCCATCTGCGCCTTGAGCGCGGCGTTAATC
>JAISSL010000283.1 GCA_031273145.1 Zoogloeaceae bacterium
CAACAGCGGCGGCAGGGAAGCGTCACGCGCGGCGCGAACTTCCTCAATCAAGGCAGTCAGTTGCGGGATGGAACTAAAGTTGCGGGAAAAGAGAATCAGCCCGCCCGCAAGCGGATGATTGAGGCGTTCGCGCTCAACCTCGCTCAATGTCTCGCCTTCAAGGTCCAGCATGAAAGGTCCATTCATCATTCGTACTCCAGTTTTCAGATGGTTTTTCAATCGCCATGTGCAACATCGTCCGCAAGATACTCCAGCACGGCGAAGGCCAGGGCGTAGGCTTTTTCGTCGCTGATGGAAAGATGCGCCGTCAGCTCAAGTTTTTGCAGCCGTTCGGCAAGGGGCGGCGCAAGCACAAAAAAGGGACGCCCTTCCGCATTATGGGCGACGGCAATGTTGATCGGCGTTACCGGAAAGCAGAATCCCGTTCCCAAAGCCTTCGCAAAGGCTTCTTTCGCCGCCCAGTGGCGCGCCAGAAAACGTCCCTGTACGGCAAGGTTCTGGCGGGGAAATTCTGCCCGTTCGGCAGGCGACAGAATCTTTTTCAGCGCCGCCTCGCCATGTCGGGCAAACAGGCGCTCCAACCTGTCCGTCGCGGCAATATCCGTCCCGATTCCGTAAAGCATCACGCCTCCGTCGCAGGCATTTTTACTGCCGCCGCGCCCGCCATTATCCGCGCCTTCATCTCGCGCACAGCTGCCTGCAATCCCATGAATACGGCGCGGCTGATGATGGAGTGCCCGATGTGCAGTTCTCGCACATGCGGGAGCGCGGCTATGGGCTGGACGTTGTAGTAGTTGAGCGCGTGCCCCGCGTTGAACATCATGGCAAGCGAATGGATGGCTTCGCCCGCCTTTGCTATCCGCGCCAATTCAGTTATCACCTCCGGCGCTTCGGTCTCCCTTCCCCGCGCATGAAAAATGTGCGCGTAAGGTCCGGTATGAATTTCGCAGACCTTCGCGCCCACGGCTCTGGCCGCTTCTACCTGCCGGATGTCCGCGTCAATGAACACGCTCACCAGAATGCCCGCGTCGTTAAGGCGCTTTATTTTTTCCCGCACGGCTTCTATCTGCGCGATTAAATTGAGGCCGCCTTCGGTCGTGATTTCCTGCCGCCCTTCCGGCACCAGCGTCACCATCTCCGGTTTCAGTTGGCAGGCAATGGCAACCATCTCATCGGTTGCCGCCATTTCCAGATTGAGTTTTACCTGTACCGCTTCTTTCAAGCGGCGCGCGTCGTCATCGTTGATATGACGACGATCTTCCCGCAGATGCAGGGTAATCACGTCCGCGCCGCCCAATTCCGCTTCCGCCGCCGCCCAGACCGGATCGGGTTCCCAGGTGCGCCGCGCCTGCCGCAAGGTTGCTACGTGGTCAATGTTGACGCCGAGTAAGCTCATCGTTTTCTCCTTGAAAAAACATGTGATGAAGGCTTGCCCGCCTTCATCACTTCGTCCAATCCACCGGACGCGCTACGCCCTTCTGTTCAAACAGCATCTTACCCAATTCGTACAGTTTGCTGTCCTGGGTCAGTTCCAACGGAGTCCACGTCTGGCCTCCGTCATAAGAATACGATTGTAATACCGCCTCTATGTTTTTTTCATAGTCTCCTACAAGTGGGTTATTTGGATTGGGACGAAAATATCTGAGCGGAGCTTCATATAAAAAAGTAGAAACATTTATCTGAGCCAGACTTGTTCCGCCAGCCCAGATAGGTTTCATCCTCATGTCATCCATTTTTTTCTTAACTTCTTCTGGAAAAGATGACACGTTATAAGGTACCACATAAGGTATTTTCTTCCAATCCATCCCAGGTAATTTGTAAGATGCCTCTGTCGTAATAACACCGTTTATCTTGCGGAAAGATGAACAATATCTGATTCTGTCGTATTCGCCAGAAAAATCTCCACCGCGCAGACTGAACCAATCCACTCTTTCCCGTTCTTCTGTCTTACCTTTCGGTTTATAAAAAGCGTGTGCATCACCAATATAGCGCCTCAAGCCATGCGCCTCCCTATAAAATAAGCGCAGCGGTTGAATCTCATATTTTTGCCGGATAATTATCCGGTCGCCATCGTCAAACTCGCAGACCAGTTTGATCTCTCCCCCATGAACCAGCAACGGGAATGCCGCCAGCGCCACCGCCAGCCCTGCCACCATCACTATCGCCATCAAACCGTTTGTCATCGTTTTCTCCTTCAAGGTCTTGCCGATTCCGGGCTTTTCACGGCCTTCATGAGCAAAAGCAGTTTTCCTGCTTTTTCTTCCTCTTCATACAGGAACAGATCATCTTCTCTTCGCATCCATGAACGCGCTTTTTCCAGGGCTTGCAAAAAGACCTCTTCCACCTGTCCCATAGCGGAAATACAGGCGCGACGGGTAGAAGCCAGCCGGGAAAACTGAATTCCGTCACCCTTTAGCCGATATTCTCCCACAATCCGGTTGCACCCGCCATAGCCTTCAACCCGCCCGCCCTTCAGACGCAGGTAGGGCAAATCTTCTTCCGTTCCAGGGATCGTGAGCGTTTGCCTTTGATCGTAGGTCATGCCTTCTTCCCCCGGCATCATCAACTCGATATGGGGCACATCATCTTCCGTTCCAGAGGAACTGAAGATTTCATGCCCGTCCAGCCACCAGTCCAGCCGCCAGACTTCATCTTTCCCGGATTCCACGGTCATTGCTTTCGCCTCTATCTCTCCCACTTCCGTGTGGGTACAGGCAAAAAGCAACGCCGCCAAAAAAACAGTCAACACAAAACATCTCATCGAATTCTCCTTCTGCAAAAATCAGACGGGCGGCTTTTGCCCCGGCCTGATGTAAGGCAGGGTGATATGCCAGTGAATCGCGGCCAGACGAATCAGAATGACCACCGCCATGCCGCCAAAACTGGAGGCGGCAGGACTGATGCCCAACTCCTGCATGACAATCATCGCGATTGCGCCAAGCCAGGCCGCCGTTGCGTAGAGTTCGCTCGTAAAGACGAGCGGCACTTCATTGGTCAGCACGTCGCGCAGCAGGCCGCCAAAAACGCCGGTAATCACCCCCATCAGGCTGGCAACCAGCCAGGGCGTCTGAAATTGCAGGCCAACCTGGGTTCCCACCACGGTAAACAACGCCAGCCCCATTGCGTCCGGCAGAAGAAAGAATTTTGCCGGAATAGCCCGCAACCGCGCCACAAAAAAAGTCGCAACGGCGGCAATAATCGTCGCAACGAGATAGGTCTCATCCGCAATCCAGAAGACCGGACGATCAAGCAGCAAATCCCGTACCGTGCCGCCCCCCAAAGACGCGGCAATGCCGGCGGTAATCGCGCCGAACAGGTCAATCTGCTTTCTGGCAGCTTCCAGCACCCCGGTCGCGCCACAAACCACCGAGGCCGCAATACCGAGCACATACAGCAGGGAATTTACGTCTATGCCGTGCATGGGGGCGTCCGTCAGGTATCCACTAAGCCGCGCGAACCTTCTCGCGCATCAGGCGTTGTTTTTCTCGCACCCAGTCTTTTTCCTTTTCGTCCTCGCGTTTGTCGTGCTGCTTTTTCCCCTTCGCCAGCCCAATTTCCACCTTGATGCGGCCACGCGAATAGTGCAAATCCAGCGGAACCAGCGTATAACCCGCGCGTTCCACCTTGCCGATCAGTTTCATGATTTCATGCACGCGCAAAAGGAGCTTGCGGGTACGGGTCGGGTCGGGATGGATATGAGTCGAAGCCGTCGCCAGCGGCGTGACGTGCATTCCCAGGAGCCAGATTTCTCCCTTCTTGACGAGAACGTAGGCTTCCTTTATCTGCGCCCTGCCCGCGCGGATAGACTTGACCTCCCACCCTTCCAGAACCAGGCCGGCTTCGTACTTTTCCTCAATGAAATAGTCATGCAGGGCTTTTTTGTTGAAGGCGATACTCATGATGCGTGGGCGTCCTGTAAAATCATGCGATTCTAGCAAGAATCCGGCTCGTCATGCCTACTGTCGAAAAATCGGTGCTCATTTCCTACTCGGATCAACAGATGTTCAATCTGGTGGATCGGTGCGAAGACTATCCGCAATTCCTGCCCTGGTGCAGCAAGACCGAATGCCCTTTCCGGGACGACCGGAAAACCGTCGGCACGCTCCACATCGGCTACCACGGCGTCAAGGCGCATTTCACCACCGAAAATGAAAAGGAATTCCCGCGCCTGATGCTGATTCGCCTGGTGGATGGCCCCTTCAAGAAACTGAGCGGAAAGTGGCATTTCAAGGCGCTTGCCGAAAACGCTTGCAAGATAGAATTCCAGCTTCATTACGAATTTTCCAGCCGCCTGCTGGAAAAAGTCATCGGCCCGGTTTTCAGCCACATCGCCAATACCTTCGTCGACGCCTTCGTAAAACGCGCCGAACAAATCTATGGAGCAAGCCATGTCTGAAACCATTTCCGTCGAAGTCATCTATGCCCTGCCGCACAGGCAGGAAAT
>JAISSL010000058.1 GCA_031273145.1 Zoogloeaceae bacterium
GGTATCAATCAGGCGATAGCCTGCTAGAAGCGCGGCAGAAACGGCAGCGGCGGCCTGTTCTTCCGGGGTCTGCCAGGTTCCGAACCCGAATTGCGGAATCTTCGATCCGTCATTCAGGGCAAGCGTGGGTTGAGGTTGCGTCATGGCGGTTTCCTTTCGTGAATAGAATGAACATTGTAGCGAACCAGAGCGAGAAAGTACGCGCCAAATTTGAGACAATCCTTGGTTTCGACACGAAAGATTTGCCGACGATGCAAAGTTACAGAATATTTCTGCGCCCGGACGCGCCCCAAAAGCCGCTTGCGGGCGAACCCTGCAACGGCTGCGGCGTATGCTGTCTGGTCGAACCGTGTCCGGTCGGCGTCCTGCTCACACTCCGCTTATGCGGCGCGTGTTCCCTGCTTTGTTGGGAAGACGGGCGTTATCTTTGCCGCGCCCTGACACGCTGGCAGGCACAGGAAGGCAAATCACAAAATGGGTATCGGCGATTCTTCCAAGCTCTCTTTAGGCGCTGGATTGCGGCTGGCACAGGGTGCGACGCCCATCTGCAAGTCGAACCCTTCCCCTCCCCGCCTGACGCAGATACACAGCGTGATGCCTGTCACGAGTAACGTCTCCAAGGTTAAAAACGATGAAAATCTGCAATGAACGTTATAGCGCGATGAACGCTATAGCGCCATGCAAGAGAAAGAGTGATAAGGACTCCTTAAGAATCCTTCTGTTAAATATCACAATCTCATTGTTGTTATCCAACCGTTCAAAACCTTCAACTCTTTGGTCGTATCTTGAGACCATGTAACATAAATAATGTGGAAACATACATGTTCCAGAGAGTTTAAAAACACTATTCCAAGAAAATGGAACAACAAAATAGACTGAAAAATAGCCTAATATAAACCAAACAAAAAACGCTGCACTCATCACGCGCGCGATCCATCTGAAGACCGTAAGTTTAGGCTTATGTTTCAAGGCTTTAGCCAAAACCTCTTGCTCTTCTTCAGGCGTCAGTTTGATTTCCCACGGGAAACGCTTCACAGAATTATTCATGTCAAATCTCCTTTCAAGAGCTAGGCGCGGCTGACTTCGGTCAACATTCCGGTCAATGCGGACAGGTCATAGCGCCAGTTTGGCCAGTCGTCGGACTGCCAGATGTAGAGTTTTTCTCCGCTTTTCATGCGGAGATTAGATACCCGATTCGCCGCAAAAGCAAGCGTTTTCTGGTCGAGGCAAGCCGGATAACGCCCTCATAGCTCTAAATTGGTCATTCACCCGGTTTTTTGAAATACACGTAGCCATCTTCGATGTTCAGGACGTACTGACCAAATACGCCACGGCGCACGGGCAATTCAATCCGGTCGCCCGGATGATACGGCTGGCGCGCCAGATTCGCATAAGTTTCCAGTTCGAGCATCGGCTGCTCCGCGCCATCCCACTCATTCCCCGATCGCCAGACATATATCTTGTTTGCGGGGTCGTTCGGCAATGGCGCTTGCAGGACGAAAACGCGCATTTCCGGTTGTCCGTAGTGGCTGGCTTCAAACTGGATGCCGCTGTACAACGACCCTGTAAAACCCAAGCCGCATAGCAAAGCGACGACAAGACTGGTCATCCAGGCATTCTTGCAGTAGCGAAGCAGCAGCAAACTGCTTGCCGCAGAAAAGACTGCCATGCAAACAAAGAATGCAGAAGATGGTTCGTTAAACAGATAATAAGTACGAACACAGTAGGTGAAAGCTATTAATCCAAATACCAAAAGAAAAAGCGCGCCGAAGAGTACTCCTTGCCCGGCACGATTCAAGTTGAGTTTAGGGTTGTTGAGGAGGCTCTTCCTGTACTGTATTTTAGCGGCTTGTCTCGCCAGGGCAAACGGATGGGAATGCGTGCTTTTGATGGCGCCTAGCTTTAGATAACGCTCAATTTCATGAACCACGGCGGGACGTTGGTCTGTATGGGGATAGCGTCTGGTCTCAGGGTTGGCTTGCCATGCGCCTACCATGCCGAGCTTGAATACGGGATTGTCTGGTTGACTGTTACCGCCTATGTCGAAGAAGAGCAGACTATGCCATTTGGGCTTGTGTGGCGGCTGGTTATCAGCCTGATGCAACTGGATGTAAAGATCATCTTGCAGCGTCTTCAGGAAATTCCAGCGTTGAACGTGATAAACGATTGGCAACTGAATATCTTTCCAGGCAATCTGCCATGACTGGGCTGGAAAATAGTGACAAGCGAAACGGATGCCGCGCTCGTCTATCCAGAGGCGGTCATGTCGGCACATGTAAGGGGTTCCGAGTAGCCCAAAAAACGCTATGGAGATCCAAAGCATAGACACAAATATGCCACCAAGTGACCCTTTTTCCTGAAAATACTCAGAAAGCGCGTGCAAAAACACGGTAGGCAATTCCTCAGCCCCCGGAATCAACACCATTACAACCATCTGCACAGCAATCACGCAGACGCTTACCGCCACCATGAAGATGATACTCAGCAGCAGAGCCTTGCCAATAAGGTACAGCAAGCTATCGCATTTGATGCGGAATTCCATGTTCGTTACTCTTTCACTGGACGGTCGGGCCGCTGGATTGGGTGGCTGCTTTCAGGCGGGTGATGAATTCGTCCCAGTCAATCTGGCGGTTGTAGCCCATGATGTTCAGCGCCGGGATGCCGCCTCCCTGAACGATGATGTATTGGGTGCCCCGGTCTGTGCCGGGAACGCCCTGCATGTGGCATACCCCGTTTGCCAACCGGCAGGATAGCCCTATCTGGCGATAGCCGAAATCCGAAAACATCCGCAAGACGCTGGATTGCACGGCGGCCATTGCGCCTCCGCCTCCCAACGCGGTAATGTTATCCACCGCCCGTTGGCTGATACGGCGCGGATAACTGCCCGGACTGCTCGCGATGCGGGCATTGAAGGCCAGAGGACGCCATCCGGCAATTTCCAGTCCCTTTAAATCGGCATCCACAAAGCCGGTAATCCGGCCAAAGGAAAAGGTATTGGTCAATTGTTCAAGATTGATATGGCGGGCTTCGACATCGGCCTGAATGCGCGGCCTGACGCCCAGGGGGTCGACAAGGCGCAACTCGTTGCATCTCAAATAGCCCTCGAACACCTGAATTACCAATGCGCCATCCAGCGAGGCTTCACGATTGACATAGCGGATGACCGGCAAATCGGCGGAAATCGCGCCGGCCATGATGGGCAAATCCAGCCTTTCCGTCAGTTTTTCCAGCGCCATCGGCGTGATGGAAATGCCCAGCGCCCCTTCCCATTCGCCGCTTCCATCACGGGTCATCCCCGCCGCAAAGTGGCGCAGAATTAGTTCGCCATCCAGAATGGGGATGGTAATGGGCGAAGTCAGGGCAAAACTTTTTTCCGGCCAGATGGCAAGCGACGTATTGAACGCCCCGCTTTCCAGCCGCCCAATCGCCATTTTCTTGACCGCCAGAGTGTTATCGGTTTTCCGGTTCTGGTTCCATTCAAGACCGCCCGTCATGCCTTCCAGCGCAAAGCGGTTCCCTTCCATGACAAAACCGGCATTTTCCAGAGCAAAGGAAGCCGCCGCGACCTGACCGTTTTTCAACTCCGCGTTTAAATCAAGCATCCCGGTCAGGTTGACGCCTAACGCGCCCTGATTCGCCAACAGCGGCGCAATCAGCGTTTCTCCCAAGGGTTGCAGGGCTATGGCCTTTGCCGAGACGGTCAAATCCATTGCGTCCATCCCTGCCCAGAGGCCGCGCCCGCTGGCGTGAATCTGCCCTATTTTGGGAAAGGTGAACTGCGCGGCGGGCAATGCCCAGCCGGTAGCATCCGCTTCTCCTTCAAATTCCAGGGTCTGCCCTGAGCCTGACAATAGCGCCGGGGCATAGTACAAATCCCCTGCCGACCAGTTCAGATGTCCTTTCAGCTTCCATTTGCCCCGGTTTTCCTCGCCGGAAAGCGCCAGCGTGACCGTCATTTTTTCTGCCGCCTGAGTGCCGTCCTCTGAAAAATACGCGCCATCCTGAAGGTTCAACGCGGTAGAAAACCGTCCGCTGCCGTATTCCACCTTGCCATGCAGTTGCCCCGACGGATGCCAGTTTGCCAGTTGCGGCAGGACGGAAGCCCAGTCTTTTATGTGAGTGCCGGAAAATTCAAGGCGCAGATTCTGGTTTTCCCCTTCATAAACCACTTGCGTAAATTCATGGGCGGTGTGGTTGAAGCGCACTAGCCACTGCGTTTTCTGCTGCCGGATTTCCAGCGCGAGCGGAGGCCGATTCGCCACATGAAGCTGCCCCTGCCCGCACAGGAACGCGCCGCTCGCAAGGCTCAACCTGCCGCATTCGATACGCGCCTGCTGCCAGCTTTGTCCGGCAACGTCCAGCTTTTCGAGATAGAGCGTCCCCTTTTCGCCCCGCACGTTGAGTTTTAAGCCTACGAGCGAAAAATCAGGATGCTGGATTTGCCCAATATCCAGACTGAAAGAAAGCGGCGCGGCGGAAATTCTTACGCCGGATAGCGCAAGGAACAGCGCGAACGCGGCATGAAAAATCCATTTCACGGCATTTTGCTTTTTCATGTTACGTTCCTTTTTCCGATGGTCTTGCAGACTGCGAAGTCTTGCGGGCTGCGAGGTCTGGCAGACGACATCCGCCGCCCCTACTAGCAACTCCGTCATTCCCGCGTAGGCGGGAATCCAGTAAGGACGTAAGATTTTCGCATGAAGGGAATGATGTACCGCTGCGCCATGTTGGTATGAAAATACTGGATTCCCGCCTACGCGGGAATGACGGGGTGTGGGCGCTGTTACACTGAATTCCCGTCTTCGCGTGCTTACTGAATGCCCGCCTTTGTGGAAATGACGGGGGATTACGCGAGGTCTTGCAGACTGCGAGGTCTGGCAGATGGCAAAGCCTTTCAGGCGGCAAGACGCGCCACCCCCTTTAAAAAGGGGGCTTGGCACAGTACCCGCTTGCGAGGGCTTGCGGGCGGCAAGTAAAGCAGGCGCAGAATGGTACGCGCCTGAAACGGAAACGCTTTTCATCATCATGGCTGTTTTGCGTCCAGAATTTTTTGAAGAAAGCTGCGGACAATCATCCTTGGGTTCTCTGCCGCATTCGGACAAAGTTCGGTAACTCCGGTGGGTACCCATATTGTTTCAGTCCAGTACCCTCCTGATTCTATTTCATTCCAGTACCCAGATTCTGTGTCATCCTCCCAGCGCCGGGAAGGCGATTTTGCTTGCATCCCCGGACCAAGGTTTGCCGCAAAACCGACATATTCCGCAACGACTTCTCCCGACTCCTGCTCAATCAGCCGCAGTCTGCCACGCGCAACCCAATGGGTGCGGTCTTCAAGGGTAGAAATGTCCTCTACCAAAAGCGCATATCTGGCATCGGGCGCATCAACCGGAAGGTCAAAAAGACTATCATCCCATGGGTTGCCATATTTCTGGAAGAAATCCGCCTCGGACAAATAGTATCTACCCTTCTCAAGACGCCACTCCTGCATTTGCGGGGAATCCTTGAACACCTGTTCGCGCAATCCGGCCTGTTTCCAGAAAGAATAGCTGGCACGCTGAATATATTTTCCCTTGCCGGTCTCGATGAAGAATTTTGGCTCTTCTGCTGCGGATGATGGAAACACATCCCATGCTGCATCCAGCGTAGCGTCATCATCCCAGGGAATGCCATATCCGTACTGGATTTCCCTGAACCTGCGGGTACTCTGAAACCTGAATTCATTATAATGGAACGTCCGATATTTAATGAGCGCGGCTGGCGCAGCTTCCTTTGGCGCGGTTTTCAGCAACGGCAGGGGTGCATCATCCCTGCGGAGAATCAGGAGTTTGTTGTCTTCGCCCAGAGTGATACCGGGTTTGATGAAAAGTCGCTCGTCCTGCTCGCAGGAGGTTTTCAGATAAGCGCGCGCTTTCTGAACCAGAAGTTCCTGAACCTGTCCGGCATTGGAATAGATTCGATCTTCTTTCTCCCTTGCTGCCTGTCCTATCGCATAGCTAATAGTCCCGTAGGTAAACAATACTGGCACCCATATTGGAACCGTTATAACCCCCAAAGGATACAGTACGGCATGTCCAGGAGCTAAGTTGCTGCTGTTGGATGCACAGCCACTCAGGTTCGTGACGAGCAGCGCCACGATAAGCCCCTTCCGGCAGGACGCGAAAAAACTTGCAGGGTCACGCTTCATGTCTTGAGTTTCCACAACGCGATCTCCTGAAAATCAGCCTGTTCACGCCTGTAGCCACAGCCATTTGACGTAACGCGCCACGCCCTCTTCCACGGAGGCGAACGAGGCATCGTACCCGGCAGAGCGCAGGCGGGAGATGTCCGCGCAGGTGTAAGCCTGATATTTGCCTTTCAGGGCTTCGGGAAAAGGTACGTATTCCAGAAGTCTCTGCCTGACAATTTCTGCCAGCGTGAGGGGGGGCGCCTCTCCCGCCATTGCCCGACAGCTATTGACGGTCGTGACCGCCACGTCATTGAAGGTCTGCGCCTTGCCCGTGCCGAGATTGAAAATGCCGGACCTTTTCGGATGGTCGAGAAAGAAGAGGTTGACTTTGGCTACGTCATCTACGTGGACAAAATCCCGCATCTGCGCCCCGTTGGCGTAGCTGTGCGATCCCTCAAAGAGCTGCACCTTCCCGGTTTCCCTAAACTGCTGAAAATGGTGGAACGCGACCGAGGCCATGCGTCCCTTGTGGGCTTCCTGCGGACCATAGACGTTGAAATAGCGAAAGCCCGCCACCTGCGAAGAAGCATTCGGCAGGCGTTGGCGCACAATCTGGTCGAACAGGAACTTGGAATAGCCATAGACATTCAGCGGCGCTTCATGCTTGCGCTTTTCCCGGAATATCTGGCTCATGCCGTAAGTGGCCGCGCTGGAAGCGTAGAGAAAGGGAACTTCCTGTTCCAGGCACCAATCCAGCAGGATGACGGAGTAACGGTAATTGTTCTCCATCATGTAGCGCCCGTCCGTTTCCATCGTGTTGGAACAGGCGCCCTCATGCAGGATAGCCCCGATTTCTCCCTCGAAATGCCCGTGCTGGATGCGGTTGATGAAATCTTCCTTGTCCAGATAGTCGGCAATTTCGCAATCCACAAGGTTTTTGAACTTGTCGGCGCGGGTTAGGTTATCCACGGCGATAATCCGGTTCACTCCGCGCGCGTTCAGGGCGCGAACCAGATTCGAGCCGATGAAGCCCGCCGCGCCGGTCACGACAATGTAATTTGACATGGCAATACCCAAAATCGGAAAACACAAACTACAGAGTTTAGCCGCTTTTTGGGTTTTCCGGGTTTTGCGTTGCGCGGTCAGGAAATCAAGGGCTATTTTTCACAGCCACGCGGCGCATATTCGGCAGGAAAGGTACTGGAACAAGCCCAGCTACCATCCTCTTTGCGCGTAAATGTCAGGGTCTTGCCTTGGAGCACAGCGGCAGCCTGATGGTTGAAAGTTGCGGTAATCGTGGCGGTTGGCGCTGGAATAGCTGGGATAGCGGGGGTAAGAGTAGGCTCCGATACGGGAAATTGTTCTGAGCCTGTCCAGGTTGTTGTGGTTGTGGTAGGCTGAGCGAGGGTAAATGTTGAAATTTGCAGCGCATCCGTCTTGGCAACACAGAGAGTAGCGCTATCCTGTTTTTCCTCAATCCGCTCCGAACAGTGATATTCAATCTGGCATTGATTTGACCTCTGAACCAGAGTAAAGCGGCCTTCGTTGAAGCAAAGCTCAAAGACTGTGCGGAGCGAGTTCATGTCACTATATACACGCACAACTTGCCTGTTTATTGTCTGGAAGGCTTCCTTTGAGTTTATGCAATTTGGCTCGTTTGCGTATTTGTCAGGATTACTTTCGCATAATTGCATAACTCTCGTACAGATTTTTGTATTTCCTGGCTCCATGAACCATTCCACTGTGTGTGCTTCATTTAGCAGCTTTATCGTCTGGAAGGCTTCCTTGGAATTTATGCAGTTGGGCTTGCTTGCATATTTGTTAGGATTGCTTTTGCACAGTCGCATGACTTTTGTAAAAGCATCCGCGTTTTCGGGCTTCATGAACCATTCCACCGTATGCGCCTCATCCAACAATCCCCACGCACAGCCGGACAGCCCCAAAACCACGCCAGACAAGAGGATGCAAGAAAGGTTTTTCATGACGCTGATTACTGCCCGCCATCATTTTACCTGGGCTTGTGACCATGCTGTGCCGCATGGCGGGCTTGCCTGGGCGCGTAAGACGGCAAGTCGCCGAGATACGACCCCATTGCCTGAACAACCACATTGTTCAGCGAGGAACCTTCCCGCGCGGCTTTTTCCAGGGCTTTCCGGTGTAATTCAGGAGGAACGCGGACGCTGAACTGCCCCGAACAGGGCTTTTGTGGTTCTCTGCCCAACTCCGCGCAGGTTTCCAGATAATCATCCACCGTCGCTTCAAATTCCTCCTGAAGTCCCTCTGCTGTAGGGGATTCGTACATTATGAGATCGCGGATAAACAGTAGCTTTCCGCGCAAAACCAACCCGTCGGAGTCAAACTCAGCCGACCCGGTATATCCCTTGTAAGAGCGAAGGGTGTTCATGATGGTTCTCCAAAAAACCCGCAACCCACAAGATGCCTTGCTATTTCCTTGACCGCGCCTTTGTCAAGCACAGGCGAAGGGTGTGGCTTTGGGCAAAAAATCAAATCGTCCACTTCCGCATGATAGAACTTCCTGTGCGACCCACGCCCCTCCGACATCACGTAACCGATACTTTCGAGCGCAGCTACCATCTCATCCCATCGGATGTCTGACGGAGTTGGTTTAGCGCAAATTCGCCGGATGGTTTTCTCATGCCTGGACATAGTGTAGCCGGAATTTGGTTACTTGGTGAGTTGAATGACGAAAATATAAAGCAAACGTCGAGAGATGTTGGTTACTTCCCTTCCGGGAACCATTGCGGCAGCAGCGAGCCAACAACCATGCCCACCCCGGAAAATGCCAGACCGATTAGCGAGCTGACTTCCTTGATGTCAAAGTGGCTCTCCGCTTCAGGAGCGGCAGCGTCGAGCAGATCGGGCGCTGGCGCATCCGCAAACAGCGACATGATCTCGACGCTGTATTCGGCGGCAAGCCAGGTGGCAACTCCCAACACCACCGCGTAGAGCGCCCCCTGATTGGTGGCGCGTTTCCAGAACGGCCCCACAATCAGCGGGATAAAAGCGCCGGAAAGGGTAATCTTGTAGGCGTTCTCCACCATCTCGTAGATGG
>JAISSL010000108.1 GCA_031273145.1 Zoogloeaceae bacterium
AAAAACATCGAAAAAATGAGCCAGGCCGGGACGTTTTGCTGTACGGATGAAGGCACTGCGGCAGCGACGGTTCCATCGTCATGACTGCTGACGGATTCAATTGCGATTTCCGGCAAGCCGACGCGCTCCGTGACTTCGCGCAGTTCCGGCAGCATCATGTTTTGCCCAAACTGTTCAAGCGCCTGCGTAAGCCACACCTTGCTGGCCGCCATTTCGACGTACTGATGGAAACTGCTGCGTACCATGCCCGGAACGGCAGGATCGATCAGAAAACGCAGGACGGGAGTCTGGTTCGTGTCGATCTGCCGGGCGAACCCTTCAGGAATCACGACGACGAACGCCATTTCTTCGGCGCGCACCCGCAGGCGGGCATCCGCCTCATCGGATGGAGGCGTGGATTTTTTGAGCAGTTCGATGTTGCCCAACAGCGCATCAAGCGCGCGGGAGGCCGGGGTGTTATCGAGATCCAGCACCGCATAAGCAATGGTGGCTTCCTGTTTTTCTGGAAGCGCATCCGCAAGCGTGAGCGACATAATCAGGATGAACGCCGCAGGCATGATAAAGAGCGCAGCCAACCCATGCCGGTCGCGGATCAGCGCCAGCCCTTCCTTTTTCCACAGCGCGAGAAGTTGGATCAGCATGTCGGAATCAGTCTCTCAGCGAATACCCGGTGAGTTCCACGAAAACCTGTTCCAGCGTTCTGCCTTGCTTGACTTCCGCAATGGGGCCTGCCAACAGTACTTTGCCGTGGTCGATGATCGAGGCATCGGAGCATATCGCTTCCACCTCTTCCATGTAATGACTGGTGTAGAGCACGGTACGTCCGGCTGCGGCGAATTGCCGGATGATTTCGAGCAGAAAGCGGCGCGAGGAGGGGTCGACGCCCACGGTTGGCTCATCGAGCAAAAGAATCTCCGGCTCGCCGGTGAGTCCGATCGCCAGATTCAGCCGTCGCCGCAGCCCGCCGGAGAGTTCTTCCGCGCGTTGCTTGGCGACGGTTTCGAGGCGGGAAAAAGCCAGTGCTTCGGCACACCGGCGTTGCCGCTCCTGCTGAGGAACCCCCTGTACCCCGGCGAAGAAGTCCAGATTTTCGGCCACGGTCAGCATCGGGTAGAAAGCATAATCCTGCGGAACCAAGGCAATGGCATTGGGGCGCACAGCCCGCCAGACATCGAGCGATTCGCCGTCGATGACGATGCGCCCTTTCTGGGGCGTGAGCAAGCCGGCCAGAAGTGAAATCAGCGTGGTCTTGCCCGCGCCGTTCGGGCCGAGCAGACCGTGGATGCTGCCGCGCGCGATGTCGATCGAAATGCCATCAAGCGCCGGAGGCGTTTCAGGGCGATAGCGATAGTGGAGGCTGTCAATGCGAATCATGAACGGCGCACGGCTTTCTCCAGCGAAGTGAAGAACGTCTTTTCGCGCGCCGCTTGCGCGCGCAGCAGGGTTGCGAGATGGGCCGGGTCGAGCGGGTCGCGGTCGCGGATCATGCGCGCGGTAGCAAGCGCAAATTCGCGCCAGAGATCGCCGATTTCGACCAGTTGCGCAGCCAGTTCGGCAAGCGCCGGACGAGCCATGCGCGTGGCCGCTTCTTCCAGAAAGGCTGCGTACATGAAGCGAAACCCTCCGCCGCCGGTTCCGATTTCTTCCTGCATCCGTATCAGATGTCCGATGTAGAGCTTGGTGGCTTGCGGGTTGGCAGCGGCAGGCAGGCGCTCGAACGCGCGCGCAACCCGGTTGATCCCTCTGACGCCGATGAACGGCAATGGGGTACGGAGCATGTTTCGCGTCGTTTTTTTGATGGCGGCAGGAATCGCCTGTTCCCATGCCGGCTCCTGCGGCGCGTGGGCAGGGTAATACAACAGCCCCTTTGGCGCGAGCAGGCCGCGGGCAAAACGCGCTTTCGCCAGATCAGCGGACGCGCACCGCACCGGCTCTTCCAGCACGGGATCGGAGAGCAGGTAATCTCCGCTCGCTTCGTCACGCCCAAAGGCCAACAGATTATGGGCGTTGAAGTGAAAGCGAAAATCCGGCGGCATGAACGGCAGCCAGAATACGGAAGCCTGCAAGCCCACGACTTGCCCGGCGTCAAGCAGTTGATCGAGCCGCGCCATGCCATCTTCCGGGCGGCGGAATGTTTCGGTGCGCATCGAAAAGCGGAGCGGTTTTTGCAGGCCGCGTAAAATCGTCCTGGGCGGCATCCGGTAAGAGACCAGCGGCTGACCGGAAATTTTGATGAAAGGCAAAAAGGCGAACGTCAGCGCCGAAGACAGACCGAACGCCATCGGCTCGGAAAACGGCAAACCGTAATGACGCACGATGGCGCTCATGACCCCGCTTTCGCAATGGGATGCCTGTTGGTGGACGAAAGAGGTCGTTGCCATTTCAGTCGATGACATCCAGCTGATCGGGTTCGATGCCCAGAACCTGGGCGTAACGCGCGCGCAATGCCTTTGAAAGACGGGCGAACACCGCCGGGCGGAGGTGGCGGCGCACCTGCCAGCGCCAGAGTCCGCTTGCCTGCGCCAGCACGGAGACATCCATGCGAGCGCGATACATGTGGACTTCCAGCGGAGCACTTTGTCCGGCGCGCACACGCTCAAGCGCGGCGGCGGCCAATTCCTCGAAGGCCAGCACCGCCTGCCGGGTAACGGTCTCCTCGACTTCCCATCCGCGTGACTGCACGAGCACGAGCCGTCCATCGGGGTTGCGCGCATACATGGCCTTGAGATGACCGCCGTAGGTGGCGCTGCCTTCCTGGGGAACGTCGGTGGTGTCCATTCCTGATCGCCTCGCCTCAAACGACCGTCATGTGCATGAGTCCGCTCGAAAAGCGTCCGCTCTCAGGCACGTAGCACAGCAGACGCTCACCCGGCGCAAGACGCCCGCTGCGACGCAACTCGTCCACCATGACGTAGAGTGATGCCGAACCGATGTTGCCCTTGGTTGCCAGATTCGTAAACCAACGCTCGAACGGGACAGGTAATCCTGCCCGCGCCAGTCCGTCGGCAATGGGCTGGCGGAAGTAATACGACGACATGTGCGGCAGGAACCAGTCGATTGCTTCTGCCTTGAGTTTGTGCCGCGTGACGAGGGCAGCCAAAGGCGTTTCCAGGGTCGCTTCGATCACATGGCGATCCAGCAGTTTCACATCCTGCTTGAGCGCGAAAATGGATTTTTCCGCCCATTGGTCGGACGGGAACTGCGCCCAACCGATCAGCCTACCATCGGCATCGCGGTCGCTGCCCATATACATGCACGCGGGCAGCCGGTGCGCGGCGGAAGAAAGCGCAATCCAGTCGATGCGGAAATTGACCTGTCCGGCACGCGGGCGAGGTTCGATGAGAAAAGCGCCCGCGCCATCGGAGAGCATCCAGCGTAGAAAATCTTTCTCGAACGCGATGTTGGGCTGCGCGTTGAGATCCGCGACGCGGGCGGCGCTTTCTGCGGAGAAGTATTCTGCCCGCATCACTGCGGAGGCCAGTTCGGAACCGGTTGCCACTGCGTTTTCCGCCTCTTTCCCCTTGACCGCAAGCCAGGCGTATTTGAGGGCGGAAAGCCCCGACAGACAAACCCCGGCGGTTGAAACAACCTCGCAGGCAGGATTGCCCAGTTCGCCATGAACCATGACACCATGATTGGGCACGATCTGGTCGGGTCTGGATGTTCCGGTGACGAGGCATTCGAGACGGTCGAGCGCAAAACCGCTGTCCTCTGCGAGGGCGCGAACCGCCTCGGCAGTGAGGCTGGCGTTGGTATGCGTGGGCAATCCGCTTGCCGGGTCAATCGCGTAATGGCGGTTTTTGATGCCGTTCTGGCGCAGGACGATGGCGCGCGCGCGCGAGGGCTTGCCCCCAATCCAGCCAAGAATGGCTTCGATGGATTCGTTATCGACCGGCGAGTTGGGCAAGACCGCAGCCGTGGCGGTGATGAAGGCTTCACTCATGGATCATGCGCGTAGCATCCGCGCCCGAAGGTTGTTCATAATGACGAATGATCGCTGCGGCGCGGCGGGCAAGCAACGGCGCGGCCAACCGCTGTAAAACGAAATTGATCGGCACGACGGTCAGGATGATGACAATAAGATAGATGATGAACAGTATGAGCGCCGGAATCCGCCGCCATTGCCCGGCACACCCGCACAGGCGGACGAGCTTCGACCATACCCGGAAGGCACGATGGGCGATGCGTTCGGACATGGCCAGATGGGGCGTGACTTTGACCGCGCACAGGCCGCTCAACATGGGTTGCCCGGTTTTTTCTGCGTCGCGGGCGAGTGCCTCGGCCAGCGCCTCGCCGAATCTCGCCGTCCCCGCTGTCTGTTGAGCCGTGATCCCGGCGGGCGGCAAACCGAGAAAACGGTTACGCCGACCGGTCAACATCCAGCGCGGCGTAGTGATGAAAGTCACCAACGCCGGGGACTCATCAATCAATGCCACATGGTCGACAAGCCGCCCACCTGCTTCCGCAACCAGCGTTTTCAGCGTATCGAATGCGCTGAACCACATATTGCGACAGGCCACCAGACTAACAACGGGTTTGCCCGCGAGCAGGCGCTTTCCTTCGGCACTTTGCAGAAAAGCGGTTATGGGCTGCGATGGGGAGAGATACCAGACCGTCCAGGCAAGGATGACCAGATCGAACCTCACATCGGTCGGGATCGCAAGAGGCTTGTTGGGACGCGGGTCGAGGCACACCGACTCCGGGAAAGCATCGAAAAAAGTGAAAAACGGCCAGGGAAACGGAAAGGCCGGATCTGACCGCAGCACTTCATGATGAACCCCGATCCCCCCCGTTTCCAGCGGACGCGCCAAGGCGGCAACAATGCCAGCAAGCTGACCGCTCTGAGAGTAGGAAATGACAAGAATGTTTTTCATCAATGGTATCCGCACGGGGGATGAATTCTAACATTTTCTTTCATTCTGAATCCCCACGACCTGAAATATCAAGTACAAGTTTTTTCAATTTGCATTGGAAATACGAAGGAGATTGCGCCGATTTGTCCAAGAAGGACGCAGCGTAATGAAGCGCGGCGTTTCGTCAGGATAGGAAGGCGCTTCACCTTTTCAAAACCGTGTTTTTGGCCTTGGGCAACAGGGCAGGGTAGTCCCGTGAAAAATGCAGTCCTCGGCTTTCTTTCCGGCGCAGGGCAGAACGGACGATCAGCTCGGCATTGACGACCAGATTCCTCAGTTCAATCAAATCATGGTTGACCCGGTGATTGGCATAGAAATCGTCAATCTCGCGGCGCAGCACGCGGATGCGGGAGAGTGCGCGTCGCAAGCGGTGCGTCGTGCGGACAATGCCCACATAATCCCACATCAGGCGGCGCAATTCGTCCCAGTCATGCGCGATCGTGATGGTTTCGCTGGCTTCCGTGACGCGGCTTTCATCCCATTTCGGCAGGACAGGGAAGGGCGGGGGCAGGGGCGTTTGCGCCAACATGGCTTCTGCCGCAGACTTGGCGAAAACCAGACATTCGAGCAGGGAGTTGGAAGCCAGCCGGTTTGCGCCGTGCAGGCCGGAACAGGAAGATTCGCCAATCGCGTAAAGCCCAGGCAGGTCGGTACGTCCTGCCAGATCAATGAGAACGCCGCCGCAGGTGTAATGCGCGGCAGGCACGACCGGAATCGGCGCGACCGTGATGTCAATCCCCAGACTCAAGCAATGGGCATGGATATTAGGAAAATGCTCAAGAATAAAATCCTTGCCCTTGTGGGAAATATTGAGGAAGACGCAATCCAATCCCCGTTTTTTCATTTCAAAATCAATGGCGCGCGCGACGACATCGCGGGGCGCCAATTCGGCGCGCGCATCGTGCGCCGGCATGAAGCGGCTGCCATCCGGCAACTGCAAAATTCCCCCTTCGCCCCGGACGGCTTCGGAAATCAGGAACGATTTTTCCGACGGATGGTAGAGGCAGGTCGGATGAAACTGGATGAATTCCATGTTCGCTACCCGGCATCCAGCCCGCCAGGCCATTGCAATGCCATCTCCGGTGGAAGTGTCGGGATTGGTTGTATACAGATAGACCTTGCCTGCGCCGCCCGTCGCCAACAGGGTCTGGGAGGCGCTTATCGTATGGATTTCCCCGCTCGCGTCGTCAAGCACGTACGCGCCATAGCAGCGGTTTTCCGGCAACCCCAGTTTTTTGCCGGTAATCAGTTCAATGGCGATATGGTTTTCCCGGATTTCGATGCCCGGATGTTGGCGCAGAAGCCTTGATAGCGTCTCCTGAACGGCTAACCCGGTTGCGTCCGCAACATGGATAATGCGACGGGCGCTGTGTCCGCCTTCGCGGGTCAGGTGATAGCCCAGATGATCCTTGGTAAAGGGAACACCCTGTTCAATCAGCCATTCAATCGCCGCCCGGCTGTTTTCCACCACAAAGCGGGTTGCGCGTGGGTCGTTCAGATAAGCGCCCGCGACAAGCGTATCCTGAATATGCGCTTCTATGGAATCCTGGCTATCCAGCACGGCAGCAATGCCGCCCTGGGCGCGGGAAGACGCGGTTTCTTCCAGAATTCGCTTGCTGATCAGCAAAACACGCGCGCCCTTATCCGCCAGACGCAACGCAGTGGACTGTCCCGCCAGTCCGCTGCCGATAATCAGAACGTCATACTCAGGTTTCACGTTATGCCTCCGATAAACTCAGTCTGCGTCAATCTTCATGTCGTGCAGGTTCAGGTATGATTCCCTGAACAGCGCACTCGTCTGCTCGGCATCCGGCGGCGACGTGACCAGGCTTACCAACGGCACAATCACCAGCCCCGCCAGCATCGTCAACGCGCCCGCAGTGATGGGCGAGATGACGAAATCAAGCATCATGTTTCCGCAAGTCAACGCCACCGCAAAAATAAAGCACGCCCACACGCCTGCCACAGTCGTGCGTTGCCAGTAAAGGCCGTATAAAAAGGGGGCGAGAAACGAGCCTGCCAACGCCCCCCAGCTAATCGCCATGAGTTGCGCGATGAACATGATCGGCGAATTGTACTGGATGAGCGCAATGACCATCGAAATCAGGACAAAGGCCACGATGAGCAGCCGGATAGCCAGAATCTGCCCCTTGACGTTCATCTCCCCAATAAACTTGCCTTTCAAGACATCTAGCGTCAATGTGGAACCCGATGTGAGTACCAACGCGCTCAAGGTCGACATGGATGCGCTCAACACCAGCACCACCGTCAGCCCCATGAGCAAGTCCGGTATGTTCGTGAGCATGGACGGAATGATCGAATCGTAAACCGGCACGCCATTGGGCTGATACTTGATATTGCCTGCGGCAAGCCGGGCAAACCCGCCCAGAAAATAACAGCCGCCCGCCACCACCACCGCGAACAGAGTCGAAATGATGGCTCCGCGCTTGATGGCGTCAATGCTCTTGATGGCATAGAACTTCTGCAACATCTGCGGCATTCCCCAGGTTCCCAGCGAAGTCAGCACCAGCACGGCGGCAAGGTCGAACAGATTGGTTCCGAAAATCGAAGTGTAGGCGCCCTGCATATCCGCCATGCCCGGCGCGTCACTCGGCACCTGCGAGAGCGTAATCATCGCCTGCGTGAAACCGCCGTATTCCGCCAGAACCGCAACGATGACGGCCACGATGCCGAACAGCATGATGCAGCCCTGTACCGTATCGTTGACGGCGGTCGCCATGTAGCCGCCCATGACTACGTAGATGCAGGTCAGCACGGCCATGACCACGATGCACCATTCGTAGGGCACGCCGAACGCCATGTCGAAGAGTCTGGATAGCCCGCTATAGACGCCTGCCGTATAGGGAATCAGGAAAATGAAGATGATGGCGGCGGCGGCAATGCGTAGGGCAGGGCTGGAAAATCGCGCGCCGAAGAATTCCGGCGTGGTCTGCGCCTGCAAATGGTGCGTCATCGCCCGCGTCCGCGCCCCCAGGACATACCAGACCAGCAGGCTGCCAATGAACGCATTGCCCAATCCAATCCAGATGGCTGCCATGCCGTATTTCCAGCCGAACTGCCCGGCATAGCCGATAAAAACCAGCGCCGAAAAATACGAAGTGCCATACGCAAACGCGGAAAGCCACGGTCCAACCTTGCGTCCGCCAAGCACGAAACTATCGACATCCCGCGCGCTCTTGCGGGTACGAAAACCGATATAGAGCGTCACGGCGATGAACGCCAGCATCATCAGAATCTTGAGAAACATGGTGGTTGTCCCGGTGGATTGAAAATAGAGTGCTCGGAGAGGGGTTACACAGGCGGGGATTGGCTCATGTTTTTTCTTCCTTGTCCCGCATCAGCCAGAGAATCAGCATGGGCAGCAGGGAAACGAGGATGATCCCCACGATCAGCAGGGAAAGGTTCTGGCGCACCCACGGCAGATTGCCAAACCAGTAGCCCGCCAAGGTGAGCGAAAAGCACCATCCCAACCCGCCCGCCAGGTTGAACATGAAAAACCGGGGATAATCCATCGCGCCCACGCCCGCCACGAACGGCGCAAACGTGCGGAAAATCGGCAGAAAACGAGAAATGACCAGGGTTTTGCCGCCATGCCGCTCATAAAAGGCATGGGTCTTCAAAAGCGCCTTTTTGTTGAAAAAGCGGGAGTTTTCCCAGTGGAATACCCTGGGGCCAATGAAGCGGCCTATCTGGTAATTCACCATGTTGCCCAATATCGCGGCCATTGAGAGGATCGCCAACAGCCAGCCGATATTGAGGCCGCCTTCGGCCTCGGTCATCCCCAAGGCCGCCAGCGCGCCCGCCACGAACAGCAGGGAATCTCCCGGCAGAAAGGGCGTCACCACAAGCCCCGTTTCCGCAAAAACGATCAGGAACAGGATAGCGTAAATCCACACGCCATACTGAACGACCCACGCGCCCAAGTATTGATCCAGGTGCAAAACGACGTCGATGAAATGGGAAAGAATTTCCATGAAGGGTAGGGCAGACCAAAAGTCCGTATTCTACCTGAAGCGCGTCACCCTCTGGGGTGCAGATTTGCAATGCAGGCTCACCTACGCGCTTTTGAGCGCGGTCATGGCGATTAACGCGATTTGGTTTTCCGTGTCCGCCTCCAAAAACTCCACGTCATTAAAACCAAGATGTTCTTTCTCCCAATGCGCCCAGGGATACCAAATGGCTTTCGGGTCGGGAATATCGTAGCAAGACGTAATTTCCGCGATTCCGGTTTTTTCCCAGAGATTGCGCCACCATCCGGCGCTGTGGAAGGAACACAGTTCTCCTTCTGCCGCCTGCCAAAATGATTTCATGGTTTCGGGATAGCCCTTCTGGAATTCCTGAACCAGTCCGGGAACGACGATTCCCAATTGACCGCCCGGTTTCACGAGCTTGGCGAAGGTGCAGGGAAAATACAGTTCATCCGCGCCGTAGTAGTGGTAGCTGTCAATCGAAATCGCCGCGTCAAAGAAGCCTTTGGCGTAGGGAAGGGCATGAGCCTCCGCGTGGATGGGGAACACCCTGTCGGACACGCCTGCCGCTTCAAACCTTTGCAGGTTTTCGGTTGCGTCAATCCATAGGTCGTTTGCGAAGACGGTTACACCGAACTCTTTCGCAAGAAAAACGGAAGTCAAACCCTTTCAGCAACCCATGTCCAAAACCCTCATGCCGGGTGAGAGCTTCATGTTGCCGCATAACTCTTCCAGCAGGTAAAGCGGGTTTGGCCCCATCCAGTTTTCTTCAATCCACTTCGGGTCGTACTTTTTGGTTGTCGGATATTCATTCATGGGATATTCCTCTGGCACCAACCAGGCGGGGAAGGTGGCGCAGTGCTCTCAAGAAAAAGCGTTGACCAGGCGGGTTGACGCTTTGCGTGGGGCACGGGGTAGCAAAAGCCTTGCAGTGTGTGGGATGTGAGGAAGTGAAGATGTGAGGAAGTGGAAAGGCCGGGTCTGGAAAACCCGGCCTTTTTTATGGGCTAATCATTTTTACGATTGCGGCGGCAAGCCCTGCGGCGGCAAAGACAGTGCCTATATTCCATCTGATGATTCGTAACTCTGCATCTTGAATCATGACTTTGATGTCATTTCTGGTTGCAATGTCTGAACTATTGAATGCTTGCTTCATTGCGTCCGATAAGCCCTCGGCTTGGTCTTTCTTGAATCCTTTAGCCTCAAGGGTTTTGACGAATTCGAGCGTGTCAAAAGTGGTTGCGGTCATGATGTACCCCCGGTTGTTTGATGGTGGAAGTTTGCCATTATTGGCCTGATTGGTCAATCAGGGCGCGGCATCGGTTGCCATGCTGCATTTCTTCTCTTCCATAGCTCTAAAGGCAACGGCGCGGCTATTGTGTAAGCTGGCGATAGCATCATCATTGCTACTGTTTACGCTTTTGCTACCTCGTGTCGTAAACCTGAAAAAGAGGAATTTAACCTCTGTCTCGGTTGTCCGGTCTTGTTCAATCTGGTTATTCGCTTTGCGTAACTCTGCTTCTTGCTTGTCGAATTCGACAATTTCGGCGGCAATTTGTGAACAGGTGTGATTGTAGTATTTGAAATGTGCGGATTCGCTAGGGTTGTAGGTGGTTTTTTCCGGCGCGGCGGATTTGTTTGAACAGGCAAAAAGTGCAAGCGCGGCAAGGGAAAGCAGGGCGGTTCTTCTCATGATGAACTCCATGTGGGAATGAATGGATGCAAATAATATCAAAAACCCTACTGCTTTACAATCTGTTACAAACTATACCAATGTCGCAAACCCGCATAAATGCAGGGTATAGGCAAAATCTATCAGGACTAACTACCTTCATAACAATATAGATGCTACCGGGCTTGTCTTTTTGAAATTTTACATAATACAAATTATGCGAAATAGCCAATCACTGAATAGGCGACACCAAGTCAGGTGTTTCAGATTGGAAACTGGGAAACTGGTATTCAGCGCAACATCTTTCCGGCTACACCCTGAAAGTCGCTTTTTTTGAACACTCCGTATTTACGCAACACGACTTCGCCCTTGCGATTGATGAGCAAGGTAAATGGCAGGAGACCTTTTTCATTGCCAAGCGTCTGCATCAGGGATGCCCCCTGATTGCCAGCAAGCGCAGCGGGATAATTCACGCCATAAGCGGCAAGGAATTCACGTACCTTGACTGGGTCTTCTTCCAGCGCGATGCCAAGTACGATCAGTCCCTGCTTTTTATATTTCTTTCCCAACAGGGTAAGTTCCGGGAACTCGTCACGGCAAGGGACACACCAGCGCGCCCAGAACTGGACGATGAGCGGTTTGCCCCGAAAACTGGAAAGCGGCATCGGCGCACCATGAACATCCATCATCGTGGCGGAAAAAAGCGCATCCACCCCCTCTTCTTCCGCCCTCGCCGTGACGGTGAGCAGGACAAACCCCAAAAGCGCGCCCGCCAAAACTTTTACCACCTTCACAGCAAATCTCCCCGGCGCAGGAGAAAATAGCCCGCAAACGCGGCAATGATCCCAAGCAGAAACGGATAGGCCAGCGCGTAAATCTGGAAACCCGTCGCGCCGAAAAGGTCAATGATGACGTAGGCAGACGGGCCAAGCACGACAAGCTGCGGATCGAACATCGCCAGAGCGGCGGTACGGAAGACTTGCAGCGGGTTCAGGAGCGCGATGGTCACGGCGGTCTCTGGCGCAATGCGCCCCTGGATCATGACCCCCAACAGGACCAGGTCAAGAAAGAGCAGCAACACAAGCCAGAGCATGAAGGCCGCGCCCTGAGCTGTATCCGTGCTGCGCGCAATGGAAGAGATGAGCATACCCAGACCGAGAAAACAGAGCGCCATCGCGGCCAGCAGCGCCGTGTAATAGCCAAACACTGCCCAGGGAATGTCAATCTCCCTGAAAGCGCCCCACATTACCGCGCCCAGCATGGCAAGAAACACCGGCGCGAAGATGACCGCATAACGCCCGACAATCTTGCCCCAGTACCAGGCACCGATTGAGACCGGCAGGGACAACAGGTATTCAAATACGCCCGCTTCGCGGTCTCCCGCCACGGAGCGCACCGTAGTCATCAATACGAAGATTGGCAGAATCGCCATCGTCAGTTGAATGTATGTAACCAACAGACGCGACAGGCCGATGAAGCCGAGCACGCGCGATTCCGACAACCCAAACGCGAACAGGAGTGCAACAATGCCTCCGAAGACCAGGGTATAGATCAGGAACCAGCGCGCGCGCAACGATTCCGCAATGTCGAGTTTGGCAGTGAGGAATAGTTGAAAACACTTTAAGTTAACGTTATAACTCATTGTTTTATAACACCTTCTTCATCGTTTATCTCCATGTCCGCCATCATGCCGAGGCGTTTGCACCCGCCGCAGCATTTCATCAAAGCCGATAGCCTCCTCACTGCGGTTTTCTACTGCGGCAAAATTAAAACCCATCGGGGAACTGCGTTCGATGTAACGCGCCACACGCGCGTCAAGCCAGCGAAGTGCCGCGCGGTTGTCGACCGGGCTATTGAAATCGGCAACCCATACGCGAGTCCCCTCCCCCGGTTCTTCCCACCAGGGACGCGCCCCGGTTTTTTTGCTTGACGCATTCGTCCAGGCGATGAGGCAACCGATGTCGTCGAATTTGAGCGCGACTTTTTTCGGCTCGTTGCGCGACAGCTCAACCGCAAAGCGGGGATCGGAAATCACCATGCCGCAATGCGCGCAGGTATCCCGATCCCAATGAATCGGCTCCATCCCTTCCGGCCAGTTGTCGCGTTTTTCGCAGGCGACAACGAACACGGCGACAAAAACAGTCAACACGAAAAAACGAAAGCGGCACATATCTTCAAACCTCCTCTGCATTGGAACGGTCGACCGTGACGCGACCCATGTCCATTTCGACGACGCGCGTGATGATCGCGGACATTTCGGAAGGACGATGGCAGGAAATGAGCATGGTGGTTTTTTCCTGGCGCTCTGCGAGCAGGTTGAAGAAAATCTTGCGGGCTTCGGGGTCGAGATTGGCTGCCGGTTCATCCATCAGCAGCACGCTGGTATCGCGCCCCAACGCAATGGCAATGAGCAGCTTTTGCTTCATGCCGCCTGAGAGGCGCAGGAACTGCCGTGAGCGGACGGCGGCTACGTCTAACCCAAGTTTTCCAGCAATCCCGATCATCCGCGCCGGTTCGACGCCAGAGAGCGAGGCCGAAAAGTCTATGAGTTGTCCCACTGGCATCTTGAGCGGCGGCGGCAGTTGCGGCACGAAGCCGATCCTGTTGAGCACCTCGGAACGATGTTGGCGCGGGTTCAGACCTGCTACCCGCACCACGCCCTCGCAGAGGTATTCGCCAAGCAGGCAGCGAATGAGCGTAGTCTTGCCCGCGCCATTGGAGCCGATCAGCGCCACCCGTTCCCCTGCCGCAACGGTGAGCTTGATACCATCCAGTACCCGCGCCCTGCGGAAAGTCTTGACGAGATTTTCAATGAAAATCAAGTGGTTCAAGTTCCGATTCATACGCTTTCGCCTTCCATACGGTCAAGCCATCCTTACTAAAGAAGTAAACGAGCGCCATGACGACTCTATCAACTGAGTGACAGTATATCAAAGCAGTTTCGACAAGCCCTTGACCTCAAAGCGCAACGCGCCGGTCGGGCAGGCATCCACGCACAGGCCGCAGCGCGTACAGTCGGGGCCAAGCCCCATCTCTGCCACGGGGGCGCGTCCCTTGATCGTCACGTCAAGCACATGCGGCACCAGGCAGACCTTATGGCAATCTCCTTCATGAAAACAGGGTTCGACATGGTAACTGATCTGTAATGGGGAAATCGTTCCCACCACGCCATAGGTGAGGCCAATCGGGCAGACGTAGCGGCACCATGCGCGACGCGACCAGAACACCTCAAAGAGCAGCAACAAAAACACCCAGGCCAGCGCGAGTCCCGGTCCATAAATCAACGCGCGTGACAGGATGCCGACCGGAGAGAGCGTCTCGAAAACCGTATAACCAGTCAAAAACGCCAGCGCGACAAACAAGACCCAGAACACGGTACGCGCCCCCCGGTGGAATTCGTGGTCGGTCACGAGCTTCTTTCGCGCGAGCGCAAGATGGATTTTTTCCGTGAGTTCGGAGACCAGATGATACGGACACACCCAGGAACAGAAGCTGCGCCCGCCCAGCAGCACCCAGAGCAGGAAAATCGTGAGCGTGCCGATGACGAGGTTCACGATGAGGTGCTTATGCGCCAGCATCACCTGGAGCGCGGCGTTGAGGTCAATCAGGTGAAACCCCACGAAGCGCGAGGCCGTGAGCGATCCTTCGAGTATCTGGATGTCCAGCCAGAAAGAAAACATGAACAGCAGGTTGACCGCCACGAGCACCGCCCAGCGCCGGTTGCGCCAGGCGTGGCGCGGTTGCCGATGCGCCTGATCGTGCAAGTGCGCCTTGATGCGGGATTTATCTTCCCGCTTGATTTCCATGATTCGACGCACTTCTGCGGAGATTTGCGCCGGATGTTCCGGTTTTTTCGGTTCCATCCCCAACATGCAGAAGAAATTTTCAACTAAGCGGCGCATTTCAGGCACCCTCCCCGTTCATTTCCCAGACCGCACGTGATTCAATCTCAATGGCGGGGAATTCCAAAGGACAGATCATCTCGCAGACGCCGCAGCCCACACACTGTTCACGCGCCACGGGACGGAAGCGTTGGTTGCCATCGGCATCGGTAAAAGGTTCCAGCGCGATGGCATCCTCAATCGGGCACTCCGTCACGCACAGATCGCAGAGTTCGCGTTCATAAGGATGGTCAATGACCGGGATAGGCTTCCAGCGGTCGACTTCCATGTAACGCATTCGTCCCTTGAATGTTGTCTCGCGGGCAGACCCGGAAAACCCTTTGCCCTGCACTGCCAGACAGGCTTCCGGGCGGGTCAGCCGCGCCAGCCCCATGCGTTCCTTAAGATTGAGGGCTGGTTCCGGTTCGCCCGCTCTAGCCTTGAGTATCGGCAAACTGGAGAGTCCAGCCCCTTCGCGTACCGGGAAAAAACCGGGTTTCGTGTAGGTCAACGCGCCGGTCGGGCACGCAAGAATATACTGCACCGCGTCGCAGGAAAAATCGCACGCCTGCTCACGCGCCGTAATATAGGGCACGCCGATGCCAACTCCTTCGTCAAGGTCGCCCAGCCGGATTGCGCTGACCGGACAAACCTGCACACATTGACCGCACTTGATGCAGGAAGCGAGAAAATCCTTTTCGTCAAGCGCCCCCGGCGGACGCAACCGTTTTACACCCGCCTGCAAAACGGGCAGGATGCCCGCGAGCGACGCCCCAATTATTCCGGCCAACAGCATGACTGAACGGATGAACTTGCGCCGTGCGCGACGCCCCTTCTCTGCCGATATGACCGGCTTTGCGCGTGGCGTTGCCGGGTTTTTCGACTCCGGGGCGCTCATGACGCATTCTCCTGCCGGGTTTTCTCGAAGCGCGGTTTTTGATCTCGCAAAATGAGATCGGGCGAGGAAAAGGGCGCGAGCCGTTCCAGAAAATCAAGCAGTTCCAGCACCGGCGAAGCGCGGAAAAAACTCGCCATCGGGAATTCCATCCAGATGCGATCCGCCCAGGCGTAAGCCTCGTGCGGCGTATCGCCGAACCCGTCGCCGTTGCTATCGAACCCCTGATAGGTATCCCAATAGTTGCCTTCCCAGAAATTCTTGTCTGGATTTTCGCTGCGTCCGCCATAACTCACATCCGTCAGATTGCCCTCGAAAACGTTGCCGCGCAGGTTGTTACCGCCCGTCTCCGAATTGAACAGAACGGCGACGCCATTGTAGGCAAAGCGGTTGCCGGTAATTTCGATGCTCGAATCCGGCTCGAACGGCGAGAGATCGGACCCCACGCCGACGCCGCAATAAATAATCTCGTTATTTTCGATGACCGTGTCCGAGGCTTCCTTGAAACCGATACCCATGCCTGTAGCCCCGGTCGCATGTGAGATGAGGTTGCCACGCGCCGCACCGCCGTGGGTATACATGAAGTACACGCCCACGGCGTTATCCCTGAAGTGGTTGTTCTCGACGAGGTTGTCGTCCGCAAACATGAAATGCAGGGAATAGCGGCTGCCCTGCCCCATGTTGCCGCGAAACACGTTGCGGTGCGAATACCAGGCCACCATGTCGCGCGAATCAACCACTTCGTTCCCTTCGATCAGGTTGTCGTTGCTGTACCACAGGCGCAGACCATCGCCCCGCACGCCGAGATCAACCGGCTTGGAACGGATATGGTTACGGCGCACGACGTTATGGGAAGACTGCTTCAAATCAATACCGAACAGGCAATTGTCGAGCGTCAGGTCTTCGATCACGTTGCGGTTTCCGCGCACATCGAGACAGGCGTCATCCGTATCGTGCGATGTCCCGGAACCGGTCAGGCGCAGTCCGCGCACGCTGGAATCGCTCGCATTGAGCGCCATTACCGTGCCCTTATCGCCTGCGTCAATGGTAACTGCCCCGCCGCCTTCGATAATGAGCGGTTTGTCGACATTGACCGGCCCGGCGTAGATACCCGGCGGCGGGCGCAGCGTGGAACCGGGCGCGGCGGCATCCACGAGCGCCTGAAACGGTTGCAATCCATGAATGCGCGCATCGCGCTCGAAAAGCATCCAGACCGGCTTCGGGCGGTCAATGGTCACACGCGGCGCGTCTCCGTTCCCGTAATAGCTGTTGCTGGCATTGTCTCCGAATGAAGTCACCTGCCCTACTCCCCCCAGCGGGAACAGAAACGTCAGGCACACAAGCGCAATTGCGGCGCAAAAACGCATGAATGGTTTGAGGGCGTTGATCCGGTCTTTCATTCCCTGCCCGGTTCTTCGCGCAACTGTTTGCGGCGAATCAAGAGCGCCAGCCCCAGGCAGACGAAAATCAATACCAGCAAGCCATAGCCCCAGGCCGGATAGGAATAGGTCGAAAACTGTGCCACCTTGCCCTCGCCGAATACCGTAGGCATGAAAGGTTTGACCGTAAAGGCCGCCCAGGAATGCAGGTTATGCCCGAAGAACCACAACCAGCCGGCGTAGGTTATCAGGAAAAACAGCGGCAACAGCGCGGGAACCAGCGGCAGCACCAACTGAAAGCCGCGCGATTTTAGCGCGCCTATTACCACGATGACCATGCTCCCGATCAGGCCGAATATCGCAATTTCGGAAATGAGCCGCACATTCTCGCCCCAGGCCGCGATGCGATCCGGTTCCTTGAAGAACGTCCCGGCTGCCAGAACATAATCCTGTACCTGGGCGTCCAGCTTCCCCAGGATGAACTGGTCGACGAGCATCCACACGGCAACTGCGGAAAAGCCCGCAATGAGCGTGACCATCCGCGCCCGATGCCGAGGCAGGATAAACGCCACGATCATCACCGCGAAAAAGCCGAAGAAGTATTTCGCCAAAGGCCGTTCCACGGGCGCGCCTGTCTCGATCGGGAACATGCCGACGTAGTGATTGATGGTATTCATCTCATGCACGCAATCCAGACCCTTTGCCCATTTGTCAATGTTTTTCCGCGCGTCGAGAATGGGATTCCAGCGTTCTGTCTCGTGCGAAAGATCGCCCTGGATGATTTCATCCGCCATGCGCGTGCCTGCGGCGGCTACCTTGCAGCCGTTGGCAACGCGGTCAAAGTGGAAATGGATGCGAATGCCGTCCGGGAAGGCATCTGCCGGATAATTGGGCGCGGTCAGCGATACCCACCAGATTGGCGAGAAGTACGCAATCACCATCGCCACCAACGCCACGAGCGCCAGCGCGCCTGCGAGTCCGTCCTGCTTCTTCATCGCTATTTTTTGCTGGCTTTTGCTTCGCACATCGCGCCGGGCATTTTCAGACTCGCCTGATATGCCGAAATCGCCACCAGCATGTCATCGGTGTAAGGCTTGATGATCCGCACCATGTCCAGATTGGCGTTGCGACGGTGCCCGTCGCGGATTTCCGTCATCTGGCGCAGCAGGTATTTGTAGTGCTGTCCGGCAATGACCGGGTAGAACTTTGCCTTGTCGCCTTCGCCATTTTTGCCGTGACACTCCAGGCATTGTTTTTCGTAGAGTTCCTTCCCCTTTACGATTTGCAGCGCCGCGTCCGTCCCTTCGTACTTGCCGTGGTCAGGGGGAATGCACAGGCTCTCGATATAAATGGACACGTCGGCGAGTTCCTGCGGATCGGTCAAGGTCACGGCAAAGGGATACATGGTCGGGTTATCGCGCAAGCCTGCGCGGATGTCGGCCATCTGCTTGATGAGTACCGTCGTGTGCTGGCCCGCAAGCTGCGGAAACGTGCCATCCGGTCGCCCTGCCCCGGAAGGCAGATGACAGGCGCCGCATATTTCGTAGGCTTCCTCGCCGTTTTCCCTGTTGCCTTTCAGCTTGAGCGCCTCGTTTTTTTCGCCTTCCTGAGCGTTCCAGGAGTAATCCCTGCTTTCGATTCCCGCCGCCTTCGGAGCCGGAGGCGCGGCGAAAGACAGGCTCATCGCCACAACTCCCACCGTTCCCAGCAAGAGCATTGATAAAAGTGATGTTTTTTTCATAAAAACAAACCTCCAGTCTTTATTTCAATGTTTCCAGCCAGATGGCCAGTGCCTTGATTTCCTCATCGTTTACCAGGTGCATGATGCCGGCCATCGCTGCGGCTTGCCCGTTGGCGCGCGCCCCGCTCTTGATGTCCTTCATCTGCTGTTCCGCGTAGGCCGCATTCTGTCCCGCAATCCTCGGATAACTTGGCAACAGCGGCTTGTTCCCTTTCGGGCCGTGGCAGGCAATGCAGGTTTTCTCGGCATAGAGCGCCGCCCCATCAGACGCGGCAACGGCTGCTTGTCTTGATAATTGCGTATAGAGCGCCGCCCCGTCAGGCGCGGCAACGGCTGCCGGGAGCACAAATGCCCCCAGGATGGATAAGGTCAACAATCGTTTCATGATTTCCCTCTCCTTGCGGAACGCGCATTCTCCCCGGCGCGACCAATGCCGTACCGGGGAGAAGCGAGCCACAGATCACTTGATCTTCCTGGCGCCGTTCTGCTCAAGATAAGTCTTGGCGCGCAAGCCGATGTCGGCTGCCTTGACCTGATACTGGAAGACCTGTTCAGCCCACAGGTTAGCCTGCTCCCAGTCCTTTTTCGCGGCAGCTTCTTCATGCTTTTTCTTGGCGCCAGGCATCTTGCCAAGCTGATCGGTTGCGTCCTCGACCATATTCACCACATCCGGGAAATCCTTGTAGTTGGTGCTGGTGATGTAGCCCACCACCGAGTCAATCACCGCCTGCGTATCGGCGATTTTCTTCAGCGTCGCCTGATAGTCGCTCTCGGTATAGGCGGCCTTGGCGATTTCCTTTTTGGCGGTCGGCTTCCAGCCCTTTGGCTTCACCAGCAGGTAGCCCTGCATTTCAAGGTGCAGCGCGGAACAGAACTCCGTACAGTAGTACGGATATACGCCTTCCTTGTCCGCCTTGAACTTCACCGATACCGTTTTGCCCGGCTCGATTGACGCATGTACGTTGTAGGTGGAAATGGCAAAGCCGTGGGTCTCGTCCTGAGCGCGCTCAAGATTGGTGAGATTGATCGTCACCTCGTCGCCCACTTCCACTTCAATGATTTCAGGCGTGATGTGCGAGCGGGTCAAGGTGCCGTATACCGTCACCTTGTTGCCACTGCGTACAATCTTCTCACTGCCTGCCCGGACTGCGCCTGGGTGGTCTTTATCGGTACGGCTGTTG
>JAISSL010000120.1 GCA_031273145.1 Zoogloeaceae bacterium
TTCAGAAGCCGGGGTTGACCATCCACCAGCGCAACCATGTTCACGCCGAAGGTATCCTGCAACTGGGTCATCTTGTAGAGGTTGTTCAGGATGACTTCCGGCATTTCCCCGCGTTTCAGCTCGATGACCACTCGCATCCCGGATTTATCGGATTCGTCGCGCAGGTCGGAGATGCCTTCAATCCGCTTTTCATTGACCAGTTCGCCGATTTTTTCCAGCAGGACGCGCTTGTTCACCTGATAGGGAATTTCATCCACGATGATGGCCTGCCGGTTGCCTTTTTCCAGGTCTTCAAAGTGGGTCTTGGCGCGCATGATGATGCGCCCGCGCCCGGTCAGATAGCCATCCCGCACGCCTTTCAAACCATAGATGATGCCGGCGGTGGGAAAATCCGGGGCGGGGATGAGGTGAATCAGTTCTTCGATGGTCGTTTCCGGGTTTTCAAGCAGGGCAAGGCAGCCCGCCACGATTTCATTCAGGTTGTGCGGCGGAATGTTGGTCGCCATCCCCACCGCAATGCCGGAAGAACCGTTAATCAGCAGATTGGGCAGGCGGGTCGGCAGAATCAGCGGTTCTTCAAGCGAGCCGTCGTAATTGGGGCCGAAGTCGACCGTCTCCTTGTCAATATCTTCCAGAAGCTGATGCCCGATTTTCGCCATGCGGATTTCCGTATAGCGCATGGCCGCCGGACTGTCGCCATCTACCGAGCCGAAATTGCCCTGACCATCCACCAATGGATAACGGAGCGAAAAGGGTTGCGCCATCCGCACGATGGTGTCGTAAATCGCCGAATCGCCGTGCGGGTGATATTTACCCATCACGTCCCCCACAATCCGCGCGGATTTCTTGTGCGCCTTGTTCCAGTCGTTCCCGGCCTCGTGCATGGCATAAAGGGCGCGACGATGCACGGGTTTCAAGCCATCGCGCGCATCCGGCAACGCCCGTCCGACGATGACGCTCATCGCGTAATCGAGGTAGGAGCGGCGCATTTCATCTTCGAGACTGACGGGGAGAGTTTCTTTGGCGAACGGTTCCATAAGGCGTGTTTTCCGGTAATCGGCGCTAGGCAGTGGCGCTGGCGGGTAAAGGCAAAGTCTGTAATTCTACCATGCGGACGGGAGTTTCATGGGTTTTATAGCGTATCTTTGCAGGACAAATCGCCTCTTTTAGGGCAGGAATGGCGCAAATCCAGTATCATCCCCTTTTTTGCAAACCATGCGTTGCCGCATGGATACGGAGCATCGTCATGGCAGTCTCGCAAATCAGCGTGTTTCTGGAAAACAAGCCGGGACATCTGCTGCACATCCTCAACGTCTTTGAGACGGCAGGCATCAATGTTCGCGGATTTTCAATGGCCGATACCGGCGACTACGGGATTGCGCGGTTTGTCGTGGATAAGCCCGCCCAGGCGCTGGAAGTGCTGCGCGCGCAAAGTTGCGCCGCAACCGAGTCGGAAGTGCTGTGCATCCGCCTGCCCGATAAGCTGGGCGCGCTGGCGCAGGTAATCCGCACCTTTGCGGCGGCGGGTATCAACGTCATCTACAGTTACACCCTGATTTCAAGCATCATTGCCATCCATACGAACAACCCTTCCGCCGCAGAGGCCAGCCTGAAAGCGCAGTTGATCGAACTCGTCTCGCAGGATGAAATGGCTGCCCCTCTCCTCTGACCGTTCCCGCAAAATTCCCATGCCGCATAAAAACTGCTTCGACCCTGCCATTGAAACCGCGTCGCGCGAGCAAATTCGCCGGATTCAGCTCGAAAAACTCCAGAAACAGGCGGCCTGGGCTTATGACCGTATCCCCTGGTATCGGGAACGCTTTCGGGAACTGGGCATCAAGCCGGAGGACGTTCGCGCCCTTGAAGATGTCCGGCTTTTGCCCTTTACTGACAAGCAGGCTTTGCGGGAGACCTATCCCTTCGGCCTGTGCGCCGTTCCGCTCGACGACGTGGTACGGCTGCACGCTTCTTCCGGCACGACCGGAAAGCCCATCGTCATCGGTTATAGTCGTCACGATCTGGAAGTCTGGAGCGATTGCGTTGCGCGTCTCGTCGTCATGGCGGGCGTCACCCGCGCCGACCGGGTGCAGATGGCCTTTGGCTACGGCATGTTTACGGGCGGGTTCGGCCTGCATTACGGCTGCGAAAAACTGGGCTGCATGATGATTCCCGCCGGTTCCGGCAATACCGAGCGGCATCTGATGATGATTGAGGATTACCAAACCACGGTGCTGATTTCCACCCCTTCCTATGCGCTCCACATGTGCGAAGTCGGGGAGAGCCTGGGGTTTGATTGGGCAAAATCAAGCCTGCGGATTGGGCTATTCGGCGGCGAACCCTGCACGCCCGGCATGAAGCGGGAAATCGAAGCCCGGATGCGGATTGTCTGTACCGACAATTACGGCCTGACCGAAGTCAACGGCCCCGGCGTAGCGGGAGAATGCTTGAGTTCGCGCGACCATCAGCACATTGCGGAAGACCATTTTTTGTGGGAAGTCCTCGACCCGGTAACAAATGAGCCGTGCCCGGAAGGCCGCGAAGGCGAGCTGGTGCTGACCCTGCTGGATAAAGAGGCCTTTCCGATGCTGCGCTACCGGACGCACGACCTGACCCGGATCACGACCGAACCCTGCGCCTGCGGACGCACCCACGCCCGGATGAGCAAGGTACGCGCCCGTACCGACGACATGCTCATCATCCGGGGCACCAACATTTTCCCCAGACAGGTGGAAGACGTGCTTTCCGGCATTCAGGGGCTTGCGCCGCATTACCGGATTGTGCTGGATAACGAAACCGGGATGGATCGCATCACCATTCTGGTGGAACTGCAACCGGAGGCATTCAGTGATTCGTTCGAGCAGATGAACCAGTTTCAGCACCACATTGTGAATCGTCTGCGGCAAACGCTGATGATTACCCCGGTAGTCAGGCTGGTTGAGCCGGGCGGCATTGAGCGCGCGATGGGCAAGAGTAAACGGGTTGAGGATCGGCGGGAGAAAACGTGATGATTATGCGCCTTCGGTTTTGGGTCTTATTTGTTTTGGCGCTCGTGGGCCTGCCTGATAGCAGGGCGGAGAATATGAGCTTGCCGCGTGTCAACCTTTCCCTTGGTTTTTATCGCGTCGAAGCCGAAGTGGCGGCCACCCCGGAAGCAAGAATGCAGGGGCTGATGGGGAGAAAAAGTCTGGCAGAACATCGCGGGATGCTGTTCGTCTTTCCAGAAAACGCGCGGCATTGCATGTGGATGAAAAATACGCTGAT
>JAISSL010000149.1 GCA_031273145.1 Zoogloeaceae bacterium
TCCTGCTTTTTCGTTTTTTCGATATTGTCAAACCGGAACCCGCCCGCTGGTGTGATAATCGGATGAAAAACGGCCTGGGCGTCATGCTCGATGACGTTGTGGCGGCTCTTTACACGCTCCTTGTTCTGGCGATTTTTCAATGGCTCATGTAACCGAATCCATGCTCATCCACCTGGCGGGAAAGGTTGGCGCGCTGCTGCTGGCGCAGAAACAGACTATCGCCGTGGCGGAATCCTGTACAGGCGGCTATGCCGCGCAAATCCTGACCGCCCTTCCCGGCGCTTCCGCCTGGTTCGATCGCGGCTTCGTGACCTACTCCAACGCCGCCAAGCAGGAAATATTGCATGTGCCGGAACATATCCTCAGCGTCTATGGCGCGGTATCGCTAGAGACCGCGCAGGCTATGGCAAGCGGCGCGCTTGCCCAAAGCCATGCGGACAAGGCATTTGCCATTACCGGCATTGCGGGGCCGGATGGCGGCACGCCGGAAAAGCCGGTCGGGATGGTCTGCTTTGCCTGGGCAAAATGCGATGGAGAGAACGTCAGCGAAGTTGCTTATTTTTCCGGCAACCGCCGTTCAATCCGCCGTCAGGCCGTTGCTTTTGCCCTGCAAGGGTGTCTGTAATTCAGCCGCATTGAAAACTGGTAGACGAGCAGGCTGGTAGGCAAGGCCGCTTTACCTGCTTCACGGTCATCAAGGCCATGAGATTGCGCGAAAAATTTGGAAGAGGCGCGTTTTTCCTGAAAACTGGGCAGGTCATTTGCTACAGCTACGGACAGATTACCCATCCCTCACACACAGCCATAATTTCCAGTTTGACACTGCCCGTTTTTGATGTATAATCGTCGTTTATCTTGTTGTCGCGCTGGTAAGTATGGTCTTGGGGTATTTTTGGGGTTGTTTTGAAAATCCAACTTCTAATAAAACCTTTGTTTTCAAGGCTTTCAGACAATAGTTGTAATGTGCTTGCCACGCGAAAGAAGCCCAAGGTCCCCATCGTCTAGAGGCCTAGGACACCGCCCTTTCACGGCGATAACCGGGGTTCGAATCCCCGTGGGGACGCCACCTGTATCCCGCTTCTTGCGGGGGTGACGCGGAAGAAAATTTCCGCCTCAAACGTGGTGGCATTGCGCGTGATGCGCTCATCAATTTCATAAAGCATGGCGGAAAGTCTCTCTGGAGACAATCCGCGCATGTCGTGCAATTTACTTTAACATCCGTTTTACATCTGGCACGCTCATCTTCCTGACCTTGTTGGTCTGGATAGCAAGATTCATTTTGTAGCATGACGAGAAAATATGCGGTATCATTCCCCCAACGCCCATCGAGTAGGCAACCGGAGGAAGAAATGTCACAAGCCGCTGTGGATTTACTGAATGACTACCATCGTTTTGATGATGGGTGGTTATTGTCATTTGAATATTTCTTCCCTGAAGGTGCTGAGCCACTTTCAGCACAAGTCGTTCTTTATGCTTATAATGATGCTGAAAATGAGTGGGGCAAAGTTAAGATAGTGGTAGAAGATGTTCAGGAACTTTGTGCAAAAGTTAGCGGAAATTTTATCAGCCCGATAAATTTAGGGGTTAAATTGCTCAAATTTGGGGATTTATGGTGTCTTGATATTAATGGAAATTACGCTCTGTGCAAGGACCCTGCGTCCCTGGATGAAGTCCGTCAGGATGGATATTGCTATATCATTGGGAAGTCCGTCACGGCGCATATCATTGAGAAGTCACAAGCTATAAGCAGGGATGGCAAGGCTTAAACGTCGCTGCCGTGCCGCTTGCGGTAGTTTTCCAGAAAGCGCACCAGGCGGCTCATGGCTTCGCGCAGGTCATCCTCATAGGGCAGGAAAACCAATCTGAAATGGTCGGGGTTGAACCAGTTAAAACCCGTGCCCTGTACCAGCAGTATTCTCTCTTCCAGAAGAAGTTCCTGAATGAACGCCTGATCGTCACGAATCGGATAGATGACCGGATCAAGGCGCGGAAACATATAGAGCGTGGCTTGCGGCTTGACGCAGGAAACGCCGGGAATGGCAGTAATCAACTCATAGGCGATGTCGCGCTGGCGGCAGAGGCGTCCCGTGGGCGCAACCAAATCCTCAATGCTTTGATAGCCGCCCAGCGCCGTCTGGATGGCGTATTGACCCGGCACGTTCGAGCAGAGCCGCATCGAAGCCAGCATATCCAGTCCTTCGATGTAATCCTTCGCCTCCCGCTTTTCGCCGCAGACCACCAGCCAGCCGGCGCGGTATCCGCAACAGCGGTAATTCTTGGATAGCCCATTGAAAATCAGGGTGAACACATCTTCCGAAAGCGCGGCCATCGAAGTGTGCGTTGCGCCATCGTAAAGCACCTTGTCATAGACTTCATCGGCACAAAGGACAAGGTTATGCTGCCGCGCAATCTCTATCAGCGCCTGCAAGGTTGCCTCTGGATACAACGCGCCGGTCGGATTGTTCGGGTTGATGACCACCAGCGCCTTGGTGCGCGGGGTGATTTTCTTTTTGATGTTGTCGAGATCGGGCTGCCAGCCGTTCGATTCGTCGCAGATATAATGCACCGGCACGCCGCCGGAAAGGGAAACCGCCGCCGTCCACAACGGATAATCCGGCGCGGGCACGAGCACTTCGTCGCCGGTATTCAGGAGGGCGTTCATGGACATCACAATCAGTTCGGAAACGCCGTTGCCGACATAGATGTCCTCCATCCCGACTCCCTTGATGCGTTTCTGCTGGGTATAGTGCATGATCGCCTTGCGGGCGGAAAAAATGCCTTTTGAATCGGTATAGCCCGCCGCGTTGGGCAGGTTGCGGATCATGTCGAGCTGGATTTCTTCCGGCGCTTCAAAGCCGAAAGAAGCCAGGTTGCCGATGTTGAGCTTGATGATCTTGTGGCCTTCCTCCTCCAGTTGCCGCGCCTTTTCCAGCACCGGGCCGCGAATGTCGTAACAGACATCGGCAAGTTTGCTCGATTTCAAAAGGGTGGTCATGGCGCGGTTCCAGAAGATGAAAAGTTCATTCTACTTGAAGGGTCAAAGCAACTATTTGGTTTTTCCGAAAATTTCGGCGAAAATACGTACTTTATGATTTGGACAGCGACAGGAACTTCCTTTTTCTGAATTTTTCTAAAACCGAGAAATCCCCTGCCTACAGCGGGGGCGACTCAACGATGGGCACATGGGTTTTGGGTGTGCTGTTTGTATTGCCGCAAGGGCAGTCCTTTGGGAGAAAACAATGTCTGACAATGACGATCTTGTACAGGTGGAAACCGTAGCCGCGCCAGCAGAGGGCGCGACGATCGCGCAAATTTCGTTTGCCGATCTCGGCTTGCACAAAAATATCCTCCGCGCGTTGGCGGAAACGGGTTATGAGAGTCCCTCGCCGATTCAGGCCGAGTGCATTCCCGCGCTCTGCCAGGGACGCGATTTGCTGGGCATCGCCCAGACCGGCACTGGCAAGACGGCAGCCTTCGCCCTGCCGATTCTGCATCGCCTGAATCTCAAAAAGGCCGCGCCGCAGGCGTTGGTACTCACGCCAACCCGCGAACTGGCTATTCAGGTGGCGGAAGCCTTTGCCCGCTACGCCCGGCATCTCTCCGGCTTTCACGTCCTGCCCATCTATGGCGGGCAGAGCTACGGCATCCAGTTGAAACAGCTTGCCAGAGGCGCGCACGTCATCGTAGGCACGCCGGGACGGATCATGGATCATCTGGAACGGGGCAACCTTTCCTTTGCCGAACTTACAACACTCGTGCTGGATGAGGCCGACGAAATGCTCCGCATGGGCTTCATTGACAATGTGCAATGGATTCTTGAGCACACGCCAGCCGAACGGCAAACCGCGCTGTTTTCCGCCACCATGCCGGATGCCATCCGGCGGGTTGCCCAGAACTACCTGCAAAACCCGGAAGAGGTGAAGATTCGCGCCGCGACCCAGACAGTTTCTGCCGTTCGCCAGTTTCACTGGCAGGTCTCCGGACTGCACAAGCTCGATGCCCTAACCCGGATTCTGGAAGCGGAAAACGAACTGGACGCGGCGCTGGTGTTTGTGCGGACCAAACTGTTGACCGATGAACTCGCGCAAAAGCTGGAAGCGCGCGGCTATGCCGCTGCCGCCCTCAATGGCGACATGAACCAGCAGGCGCGTGAGCGGGTCATCGAGCAGCTGAAGTCCGGCGCGCTGGATATTGTGGTCGCGACCGACGTTGCGGCGCGGGGCATTGACGTGCCGCGCATCAGCCACGTCATCAATTACGACATCCCCTACGACGTGGAAGCCTACGTACATCGTATCGGCAGAACCGGGCGGGCGGGGCGTTCCGGGGTTGCGGTTCTTTTCGTTGCGCCGCGTGAAATACGAATGCTGCGGATGATCGAGCGGATTACCCGGCAACCCATCGAACATCTGAATCTCCCCAGTCAGCAGGACGTGACGAACCGGCGCGTCGCGCTGTTCAAGGAAAGAATCGCCAAGACCCTGGCTGGCGAAGACCTGGATTTTTTCAGCGCATTGGTGGAAGAAGTCATTGGCGAGCAGGAAGTCGCGCCGGAAGCTCTGGCGGCCGCCCTGGCGTTTCTGGCGCAACGGGAGCGTCCCTTGCGGCTGGAAGAAAAGCCTTTCGGCAGCCATCCGAGACCGGATCGTCCGCCGCGTGATTTTGGCGACCGCCCGCCCCGTGACTTTAGCGACCGCCCGCCCCGCGATTTCGGCGATCGTCCGCCCCGTGACTTCAGTGATCGTCCGCCCCGTGACCATTTCGGGCGGCCTCCCCGTTCCTTTGGACAGAACGAACCGCCGGGAACGACCGAAGATGATCGCGGCAACGCAGTGGTCATGGCGCGTTACCGGATTGACGTGGGCAGGGTGCATGGCGTTTCTCCCCGCGACATCGTGGGCGCGATTGCCAATGAGGGCAATCTGCCCAGCCGCCTGATCGGGCGCATTGACCTGTACGACGAATTCAGCACCGTTGATTTGCCCAATGATTTGTCGCCCGATGTCCTGCAAGTGCTGCGTATGGCGTGGGTAAGGCGGCGGCAGCTCAACATCGTCCGGGATGAAGGCAATTCCTACCCGCCGCGCAAGCCATACGAGCGAAAGCCGCACGGAAGCGGATACGAGCGCAAGGGCGGGAATTGGCATGATCGTCCGCCGCGCGATCATTTTTCCGGCCCCCGGCGGCGCGAACGCGA
>JAISSL010000031.1 GCA_031273145.1 Zoogloeaceae bacterium
AGCATCATGGAAATCAGCCATCGCGGCAAGCATTTTACGGAAGTCATCCAGCAGGCCGAGGCGGATGTGCGCGCATTGCTTGCCATTCCAGAGCATTATCGGGTTCTTTTTTTGCAAGGCGGCGCGACCCTGCAATTTTCCGCGATTCCGTTGAATCTGCTGGCGGGTGCTAGCGCCGATTACGTCGTAACCGGAACCTGGTCGAAAAAAGCTTTTGTGGAGGCGGGCAAACTGTCACTTCCGGGCAAGCCCCGCCTTGCGGCCAGTACGGAAGAAAGGGGAGCGCCCGCCACCGGGTTTATCCGCCTGCCCAAGCCGGAAGAACTAACTTTGAACGAAAAGGCGGCCTACCTGCATCTGTGCGGGAACGAGACAATTCACGGCGTTGAAATTCAGGATGATGCCTGGCTTCTAGGCGTGTTGCCGCCGGATGTACCCCTGATTGCGGACATGAGTTCGCATATTCTCTCCCGTCCGCTGGATGTGAGCCATTACGGCCTCATTTATGCCGGGGCGCAGAAAAATATCGGCCCTTCGGGTTTGACCCTCGTCATCATCCGGGAAGACCTTTGCGCGCGGTCGGAGAATTTTGTTCCCGCGCCGATCAACTTTTCAATTCAGGCGGAAAATGGCTCCATGCTCAATACGCCGCCTACCTTTTCCATTTATCTGGCGGGGCTGGTTTTCCAGTGGCTGAAAGGGCAGGGCGGGGTGGCGGGCATGGCGGCGGTCAATTGCGCCAAGGCCGCAAAACTCTACGCGGCGATAGATGCCAGTCAAGGGTTTTACAAAAATCCGGTTGCGCCCGATTGTCGTTCCAACATGAACGTGCCTTTTAATTTGCCAAGCCCGGAACTGGAAGCTGAATTCGTGCGTGAATCGGAGGCTGCGGGATTCATGGGGTTGAAGGGACACAAGTCGGTTGGCGGCATTCGCGCTTCTCTTTACAACGCCATGCCGTTAGAGGGTGTGGATGCCCTGCTACGATTCATGGCGGATTTCATGCAGCGGCGGGGTTGAAGCCGGAGCCGAGGTTGACCATTTTGGTGACACCAGCAAAATGGTCGGCAGTCTGGTAGCCGGACTGCTCACAGGCTTGTCATGCCTTGTCTACAACCTGCATGATTTTGCGGGACGCAGGTTGCGTCCCCTACAGGCGTTCCAATGCGTGATGTCTCTTTCAGTACGTGGTGCCATTGAATTTGTCCGTAGAGGCGGCGGATGCCGTCTGCAAGACCTGCCGCCCATGTCATGCAGCAAGATTTTTTTGTGTAAAGACAATTTAGAAGGGAATCCCGGTAGAATGCGACTCTGTTCAAGATGACGACGGGGACGCCTGAAATGTCCGAAGATCAAGATACCGCGCAGGAAGACGCTGATATTGTAGAAGCCTACGTAGAGGCGGCGGAGCAGGGCGACGCAGAGGCGCAATACGCGCTTGGCCTGATGTATGCCGAAGGTCGGGGCATGGCGCAGAGCGACGCCAAAGCCGCAGAGTGGTATCGAAAAGCGGCAAAACAGGGCTATGCGGCGGCGCAATACAACCTTGGCCGGATGTATGCCGAAGGATGGGGTGTCGCTCAGGATGACGCGGGAGTCGCGGCGTTGTGGAACAGCGCGGCGGAACAGGGCTATGCGCCCGCCCAGCATAATCTTGGCTGGCTTTACGAGAATGGCCGGGGCGTCGACCAGAGTGACGCCAAGGCGTTGCACTGGTATCAAAAGGCGGCAAAACAGGGTTATGCGCCCGCGCAGCACAGCCTCGGCTGGAAATATGAAAATGGCCTGGGCGTCGCCAGAAACAATACCAGAGCCGCAAAACTCTACACGCAGGCGGCAGAACAGGGCTATGCGGCGGCGCAAAACAACCTTGGCCTGATGTACGAAAAAGGTCTGGGCGTAAAACGCAATGATGAGGAAGCCGCAAAGTGGTACGCGCTCGCGGCGGAACAGGGAGACGCCTTTGCCCAGAACAACCTTGGCCTGATGTACTCCGAAGGTCGGGGGGTGACGCAGGATGACCGGGAAGCGGCCAAGTGGTTTCGTTATGCCGCCTCACAGGGCAACGTGGATGGACAGCGCAATCTTGAAATCCTGCACGCCGATGGTCGGGGCATCACCCAGAGCGGGCGGGTGGAGTGGCTTCGCGCGGGGGCGGAAGAGGGTCATGCGTTCTGCCAGTTTGAATTGGGCGTGCTGTATGACGAAGGCGAGGAAATCGCGCAGGACAATATCGAAGCGGTCAAGTGGTATACCTACGCGGCAGAACAGGATTATGTGGCCGCGCAGAATAATCTGGGCTACATGTATGACGAAGGCCGGGGCGTAGAGCAGGATTATGCCGAAGCCGTAAAATGGTATTGCAAGGCGGCCAGACAGGGCAATGCGGTGGCGCAGTGCAACCTTGCGGAGAAGTACGCCAAGGGGCAGGGCGTCGAGCGGGATGACGCGGAAGCCGTGCGCTGGTTTTACAAGGCGGCGGAACAGGGCTATGCGGATGCTCAATATGGTCTTGGCTACATGTATGCCAAGGGACGCAGCGTCGCCCAGGATGATGCCGAAGCCGTGCAGTGGTATTACAAGGCGGCGAAACAGGGACATGCGTTTGCTCAGGACAAGGTGGTGGAGCTGTATGCAAAATATCAGGATGTCGCCAGGGCGTATCGCGCGGCGGCGGAAAGGGGCGACGCCAAGGCGCAGTACAACCTTGGCATGATGTGTGAGAAGGGTTTGGGCGTTGTTCAGGATGATGCCGAAGCGGTCAGGTGGTACACGCTGGCGGCGGAATCGGGCTATGCGCCCGCTCAAAGCAGGGTTACGAAGATGTATGCCAAGTATCAGGGCGTCGCCAAGATTCTGCGGATGACGGCGGAACGGGGCTATACATCGGCTCAATACAATCTTGGCGCGATGCACGCAAGCGGTCTGGGCGTTGCCCAGAATGAGGCCGAGGCGCTCAAGTGGCTGCACAAGGCGGCGGAAAAAGGAGACAAGGACGCCCAAAGTACGCTCGAAGCCATGCAGAGGTAGGTTTAACAGTACCTACCTGTTAGAGCATTATTGATTCATGTGCGAACAATTACCCTCTCCCTCGCCCCCTATTGCCGTCTGCAAGACCCCGCAAGCGGGAGAGGGGAGATAGGGTGCGCGGATGGTACTGGGCATCCCCTCTCCCACTTGTGGGAGAGGGTGGCGCGTAGCGCCGGGAGAGGGCAAACCAGCGCAAAGAGCCTATCTGAATCGAAACCGCATAAAACATCACTTTCGTCATTCCCGCGAAGGCGGGAATCCAGCAAGAATAAGGCTTTCGCAGGAAGGAAATAATATGCCCCGTGCCATGTCGCCGCAAAGATACTGGATTCCCGCCTTCGCGGGAATGACGAGAGCGCCATGCGAAAGCTGGCGATGCTGAACCAGGCGGCAACGCTGGATGATTTGCTTATCCCGCGCGACAATCGGCTCGAAAAACTTTCCGGTGACCGGGAAGGCCAATATAGCATCCGCATCAATGACCAATGGCGCGTGTGTTTTACTTTCGAGGCGGGGAATGCTTCTGCTGTTGAAACTTCGGTTCATGCCGCGTGCAGGGCGCGGATTCGCGCAGTGTTTTGATGTCCGGCGCTTTGGTTATTTTTACGCCTGCGACTGGTTTTCCGCGCAGTATGGCTCCGGCGTCGCGTATGCTTTGCAGCAGGTCAGTGAACATTGCGTCATTCATTTTTGCTTGTCATGCGGGATGTTGCGCGACCCATTCGCGCAGGGCGGCGTTGATGCGGGTTTGCCATCCTTTGCCGCCGGATTTGAAGGTGGCAAGCAGGTCGGCATCCAGACGGATAGAAGTGAACACCTTGGTTGTGTCCGCTTTCGGGCGACCAAATGAGCGACCAAATGGGTTGCCAAATTTTGCCTTTGGCTTCACGGCTTCCCATTCTTCGTCTGTTAGGGGGCGGGCATCCGGGTCGGCAAGCGCGGCCTTGGTAATGGCGGCGTCTTCTTCCGGGGTATTCAGACGGAGTTTGCGCCCGTTAGGCATTGTTAAAAAATTCTCGTTCATAGCATTTTTTCTCCCGGTTGTTGGCATCTCTGAGACTGATGATGCGCATTGTTTCGCCTGAATCCACGTAGGCTACGTAATACAGGTTGTTTTCAAGTGGGACCAGCGCGGACATCCGCCATTCTTCGTAATCAAAACGACCATCCGGCCAGGCATAGGCTTCATCCCAGGTAAGGGAACGCGCCAGCGCAAGCGAGAGTCCATGCTTTTTGAGATTGGCCGCATCCTTGGCAGGGTCAAATTCAATTTCCATACCCTTATTGTAATAACAAAAACTCATCTTTTCAAGTTATTGTTCGTGTAAATCTCAAGTTTTTTCTTTCTCAAGCCCGCCAACGCGGGAATGACGAGGGTAATGGTGCAGCAAGTCATGCTGGATGCAGTTCTTCTCGGATGACCTGGCGCACGGTTTCGATGATTTCGGAGCCGCGCATGGCTTCGCGTAGTGCCGCGTTCATGAGGGTTTGGTATCCGCGCCCGCCTGCTTTGGCTTTGTACCATGCCACGATGTCGGGATCGAGCGTGATGTTGATTTTCATCTTTTTTCCCACAGGTTTTAGGCCGACGCGATGGACGGCGTGGGCGAAGAATTCCGCCGTTAGTGGCGGCACTTCGTCGAGATCGTCAAGCTCAACGATTTTTGAAGTAGTGTTCTCTTTCATGGCGGTCTGCCTTTCGCATGGAGATGATACGGATTTCGTCTTCGGTTTCAGTGTGGGCGATTGCTACCACGGTATCGCCAAGCATTCCGACCGTGATGTAACGCATTTCCCCGTAGGCAAAGCGATGGTCGGGAGAAGTTTGCACATGACCGGAAAAAACCTGTTCGGCGTTGGCAAAGTCCAGGCCGTGTTTTTTGAGGTTGGCGAGTCGTTTTTCCGGGTTCCAGGTGAATTTCATGCGGGGTATTATAGGGATAATTATCTATACTTTCAAGCGGATGGGTTGATTCTGTGTCTTTCTTTCGTCATTTCCGCATAGACGGGAGTCTCCACTCCGTCATTCCTGCGAAGGTGGAAATCCTCACTTTCGTCATTCCCGCGTAGGCGGGAATCCAGCAAAGGCATAGGATTTTCGCGCGAAGGGGATGATAGAGGGGGCGGGTCTTGCGGGCGGCAGGTTGCCGCCCCTACAAGGTATTTCAGATGGCAAGTGTGTCCTGCAAATGGCAATGATTCCGGGTTGTCCGTAGGGGCGGCAATCTGCCGCCCGTGTCGTTCTGCCTTTTGTGTGGAGAGGTGTCGTCTATGCCAGTTCTTCTGCCAGTTCCGGGTGTTTGGTGATGAGCCGGGCTAATGCAGTTGCGGTTCCGGGGGGGGAAAAACGTCCCTGTTCCCATCCGCGCATGGTTGCGACGGGTGTGCCGATACGTTTGGCGAACTCGGTTTGCGAGAGACCTGACATTTTTCGGGCTTGTCGCAAAAGCAACTGTTCGGGTGTGGTGACGCGGGCGATCTTGCCTTGTTTGACTTCTTCCAGAGCCTCGCGCAGACCGGGGATGGATTCGCCTTCATCGGCTTCGATGGCGCGCGCTGTGGCTTCCACGTCCATGTTGGCAAAGTCCGCAAGGGACGTAAAGGGCTTTTCGCTTTCGGGCAGGTTTTTCATGGTGGTTCCTTCAAGACCTCATTGCACTCGGAAAATGATGAAAACAGTACCCACTCCGTCATTCCTGCGAAGGTGGGAATGCCCCGTCGCCTAGTTGTCGTCAGTAGGGTTTTTGGTTGTGGGTTTGCCGAAGGCGCGGCACATGATGCGCTCGAACTGTCGTTTTTCGGCGGGTGTCCACGGTTTATACATGCCGGGGTCAAGGGAGACTATCTGCGCTTCTCCTTGCTGGATGCGTTTTTCGACCTCTTCCCATGTCTCATCGGGCTTGGGGGACGTACTTTGTTCGCTGCCGCAGATTTTGACTGGCGGCTCGTTTCCGGCAGTTTTCATTTTCCATACATCCTGTAAAACCAATTCGATTATGGCAGGAAGATTTTTGCGAAGGCGACGATTATTGCCGCGATGATTGCCCCAAGTCCTGCGTAGGCAAGGGGATACCATTTGGGTTCGGTTACATTTTTTCTTATTTCTTCCACGAGTTTCAAGTGCTCCGCCTGTATCTTGGCATTCATGGCGTTCAGGTTGGAGATTTCGGCCTCGAATCTTGCGCTTGAGTTGGTCATGGGGGTTCTCTGGTTGTCAGACGGGTATTTTGAGGAGTCCGTAGAGGGTGATGACAGCCGCGATTCCGACGCCTACCAGCCATTTGATGAGATTGGCTTCTATCTTGATGATTTCGGTGCTTAGTTCTGCGCGGATTTTTTCCATGTCGGCGCGTACTTTTTCGATGTCGCCTCTGGTTGCGAGTTCGCGGGCGTGGATGGCGTAGCGGGTGTCTATGGCCTGATTGAGTGATTCTACGGTTGCTTTTGCCTTGTCGTCGGGAACGCCTGCCGCTTGCAGGGCTTCAAAAAAGGTGAATGTCAGCTCTGACATGATGTTCCTCCGGTTGGTTGCTGGTGAAAATGTGCCGCATTTGTGATTATGGCAGGAAGATTTTTGCGAAGGCGGTTGCTGCCGCGAACAGTGCTGCGCCTGCGCCGATCAGGCTGACGCTCACGACGAAAGGATACCAGCGTTCTTCCTTTTTGATTTTGTCGCCTTCGGCGCGCGCCTTGTAGGCTTCGTCCAGCATTTTGACTATTTCCGCATGCATTTTTTCTGCGCTTAGATCGGTCATGATATTTTCTCCGGTTTGTTGATGGTGAAAGTGTGCCATGCTTGGTCTGATTGGTCAATTTGTCTTGCAGACTGCGAGGTCTTGCGGGCGGCAGGTTGCCGCCCCTACGGACAACCCGGAATCATTGCCATTTGCAGGACACACTTGCCATCTGAAATACCTTGTAGGGCGGCAGGTCTTGCAGACGGCATCCGCCGCCCCTACGGACAACCCGGAATCATTGCCATTTGCCGGACACACTTGCCATCTGAAATACCTTGTAGGGGCGGCAATCTGCCGCCCGCAAGATTTGCCGTCTGTAAAACCTGCCGCCCGTGTTTTGTCAGGCGCAATGAGGCGCAAAAAAACAGGCGCTCGGGAGAGCGCCTGTTTTATGGGTGCGTTTTCAGATGTGCGTCAGACGCAGATCAGAAAGTGTGCTTGATGCCAAGCTGGAAGCCTTGTTGATAGCCGCCAGCAGGGCTGTTCGAGTTGTCGTTCGCAAACGCGCTGCGCGTAATCAACTTGTTGGTGTCGGAGTCTTTTACAATGTCGTTGTCGGTTTGCGCGTAGGCGGCGTAGAAGTTGGTCCGCTTGGAGAACTCATACGTGTACCCAATTGCAAACTGGGACGACTCACCAGAACATGATTTGTCGAGAGCATCAGGACCATTGTCTGCTCCCAAGGCGCTTACGGAGCAAAAGGCCGTTCCGTTTTTCGCTTTGCCAATTTTCAGATCGCTCATGGTGTAGGAGAGCTGAACTGCATGTTTGCCAAAGGGCGCGGACAGACCAATCAGGAAGGTATCCATATTGATCTTTGGTCCGGCAGTGGAGCCTCCATCATCCTTGAGATCAGTACCATTCTCGTTGGACAGCTCGTTCATGTCATAGAAGGCATGAATTTTGACTGCGCCCAGGTCAAAGGTTCCCCCAATCGCAATGTTGGTGATTTCGGGTTCCTTGACAATGGAGACGCTACCCTTGTCTTGTTTGATCATGTGGTAGGAAACGCCGACATCCACCGGGCCGTTGGTGTAACGCGGCAGCAGCGCGAATACTCTGACATCGCCGCGATTGCCAACACCTTCTTGTGCATCAGCCGCATCTACTGCGCTTGTAGCGCCACCGGCCTGTTGGGAGTAGGCCGCCGTTACGTTGAAGCCGCTAAAGGAAGGCGACACATAAGCAACGGCGTTATTCACCCGAGTGGGGTCAAACACATTGCCTACAGCACCTCCAATATCAACAAAGTTGAAGACATTGCGGTATGAACCGACCGTGCCTCCCTTGAAGGGGTCAATGGTGGAAAGGAAGGTGTAGTGCGGCGTGTAGAGACGACCCGCAATGGCAGTACCAAAGCCGCCGGTCAAACCCAAAAAGGCTTGCCGACCACCAATCGAACCATTACGCAGCCCGCCATTATCCGCGCTGAAACCCAGTTCAACGGTGTAGAGGGCGGAGATGCCATTGCCCAAGTCTTCCACGCCCTTGAAGCCCAGGCGGTTGCCAGCGGAAATGCCGGTGTCAATGGAAAATCTGTTGTCGTTGGCTACATCCTTGTCTTTCGCTACGCTGAAGCGAGAGCCAGCATCATGTTTCTTGTCCGCGCCAAAGCGGTAAGAAAGACCGCCGTCAGCGACGCCATAGACAGTTACGGTGGATTGGGCGAAGGCTGCGCCGGATGCCAGAGCGGCTACGGCGATTGCTATGAGTTTTTTCTGCATGTGAGTACTCCATGTCAAGATGAAAAAACGTGGAATTTTGGGTTCCACTAAAGAAACTTCCGGTTGAACGCTGAACAATTCAGCACTCAACCTTGCCGGCAATTTTAGCCACCTCCCATTTACCATTCCGTGAAATTGTTACATCTACCCCAAAAACAACCCCAAAATCCAACAAAAAAACGACACTTTGTCTACTTTCCGCAACAGATAGGGGTATCTCTTTCGGCATAGGCTTGCGGGCGGCACTGAGCATCCCCTCTCCCGCTTGCGGGAGAGGGTGCCCCGAAGGGGCGGGAGAGGGTAGGCAAGGGCAAATCTTGCGGGCGGCTTGCGGGCGGCAGGTTGCCGCCCCTACAAACAAGGCACTGCGCGATGAGAAAACCCGTAGGGGACGCAACCTGCGTCCCGTTACATGATTCCGGCACGGGCGGAAATCCTCACTCCGTCATTCCCGCGAAGGCGGAAAGAAAACGGGAAGAAGGCAGGAACCTCACTCCGTCATTCCCGCGAAGGCGGGAATCCAGCAAACATAGGGCTTTCGCGGGAAAGAAATAATATGCTCCATACCATGCCAACGTAAAAACCCGGGATTCCCGCCTTCGCGGGAATGACGGAACGGGGACGCAAAAGCACTGGTTTTATGCCTGCGCGGGAATGACGGAACGGGAGATTCTGTTACGCTAAATTCCCGCCTGCGGGAATGACGAGGCGAGAAACTGAAAGGCGTTGAATTCCGGCACGCAGGAGTGACAAGGCGACGGTCTTGCGGACGGCAGGTCTTGCAGACGGCATCCGCCGCCACTTCGGACAAGTTCAATGGCATCACGTACTGAAAGAGACATCACGCATTGAACAACTCGTAGGGGACGCAACCTGCGTCCCGTTACAGGATTTTTGCACAGGCGGAAATCCCCACTCCGTCATTCTGCGCGTAGCGAAGTCGCAGAATCCATAAATGCCTGCCTACGCGGGAATGACGGAGTGGGTACTGTTTTCATCATTGCAAACCTTCCGGTTCAAATCGCAAACCAATTGCAAGAGCGGCTGCCCGGAAGCGTGGTACTTGCGCTCGAACGGCGTAAGACCTTCTCCTTCGGGAACAAAGGGCGTCATCTCTGTCGCATAGCCCGCCCAGGTCAATGCCCATTGCAGTTCATCGAGATACGTCTGCCAGTTGCTACGGCATTCCAGCCGTCCGCCCAGAGAAAGCAGGGTCGGAAAAACCGGATGTCCATGCCAGCGCCGTTTCAAGTGTCCCGCCTTCGGCCAGGGGTTCGGATAGAGCAGGTAATGCGCGGATAACTGAATCTGCGCCTCTGCAAGCAAGCGCCAGAAATCCACCAGATCGGCGCGAATAAAAGCCAGATTATCCGGCGTATTCCCCGATTTTCCCCGCGCAAGGCGATGCGCGGACTGGTCAATGCCCAGCACGAAAGAATACGGATTGGCATCTGCCAGCGCCACACTGCTCCAACCCACGCCGCAACCGGCATCCAGAACCAAGGGCGCGTTTTCGTCCCAGTCCCGCCAGCACGAAATAGCTTTTGCAAAAGCGGCGCGGTTGTAGTCACGAATGGGCTGACAGTACGGATGCCCAAAATGACGGGCAAGCGCCTCCGGCAAGGCGGGATGAATCGCCTGTTGCCTGCTCGTGACCGGGCGCGAATTGGCGAACACGTTAAGCCTTTCGCAAAACCAGCAGATGTCGGCTTGCGGAAAGCCCGGGCACTTCCAGGGGAATCAGCGCTTCCAGGCAAACATCATCTGGCAAGTCGGCAATTTCCGCATTCGGCCTTTTGCCTTTCATCGCCAGCCAGCATCCGTCTTCCGCAAGGAGATGGCGGGTCAGCGTGACAAAAAGCGCGAGATCGGCAAAGGCGCGGGAGACTATCCGGTCGAACCTTTGCCCTTCCTGGACGGAAAAATCCTCGACCCGGCCTTGCCAGGATTTGACTTCTATAAGACCCAGCTCAATGGCGGCCTGTCGCTGGAAGGCCACTTTTTTTCCGGCGGATTCAACCAGCGTTACGAAAAGCGAAGGCCGCGCAATGGCAAGCGGAATGCCCGGCAAGCCGCCGCCACTGCCCACGTCGAGCAGGCGGCCTGCCTGCCCTACCCAGGGCAGAATCGCCAGCGAATCCAGCAGATGCCAGACGAGGACTTCCTGCGGATTCTTGATGGCGGTCAGGTTATGCACCCGATTCCACTTCATGAGCAGGTCGCGGTAGGCCAGCAGTTTTTCCAGGACATCCGGCG
>JAISSL010000038.1 GCA_031273145.1 Zoogloeaceae bacterium
CAGGGCATTACCGATGGTTTTGAGACCTTGCTGCAAACGCGCTACCCGGATGCGTACCGCGCAAGCCAGCAGCCCGACGAAGTGGGCGATACGCCCAGAATCATCGAGGCGATTGGCAAGGGCGTCGTTTTTACCACGCTCGAACATTCGGCAGCGGCGGATTCGCTGGCGGTGCTGCGTCCGCGCCTTTCCCGGCTGGAAATTGCCCAGGCGATACTGAAATCGTTTGCCTATTTCGGACGGCCTTACGATTTCGATTTCGATTTTCGCACCGACGGACAACTGGTCTGCACGGAACTGGTGTTCAAGTCCTACCGTCCCGAAAATGACCGGCAGGGGCTTGACTGGCCTTTGACCACCGTCGTGGGTCGCCCGGTCGTCACCGCCAACAACATCGTGCGACATTTTGACGAGACCTGGCAAACTCCCGCGCAACACCTTGATTTGATTGCGTTTTTCGACGGCAACGCCCGCGCCGGACAGGCGGAAGAACGCACTCTGGAAAATTTCCGCGCCAGATGGCGTCGCCCCAAATGGCATATCTTGGTGCAGGAAAACACACCCGACGCAGCGCCATGAGGTATCAACATTCCCAAAATTGCCGCCCGCATGACCCGTTGCCCAAGCCAGTCTGCGCTAGAATTACGGCTTGTTTTATGGAGGAAGCGCCATCATGACCGCCTTTCAGGACGAATACCCGGAAAAATTCAGCCATTGCTTTGGCTGCGGCAAAAGCCATCCGTCGGGCTTGCATCTCAAAAGCGACTGGGATTTTAAGGGCGATCCCGCCGATACCCTGGTTCTGGTCACCCCGCCGGAAGTCTATAGCGGCGGCGTGCCGGGTCATGTCTATGGCGGTATGATTGCCGCCCTGTTCGATTGCCACGGGACGGCTTCTGCCGCCGCCTTCGCCTGTCGCGCCGAAGGACGCAACATCGGTGACTGGAACCTGCCCGGCAGCGCCCTGCCGCCGGTTCGCTACGTGACGGCTTCCCTGACGGTCGACTTTTTGCGCCCCACCCCACAGCATGTGGAACTGCAAATTCGCGCCCGCCTCACCCGGATAGAAGGGCGCAAGGTCGAACTGGAAATGACGCTCATGGCGGACGATGCGCTGTGCGCCAAGGCGCGAATGCTGGCGGTGCGCTTCAAGGAACACGGGGAAACTCAAAAGAGCGCGTGATTCTTCGTCATCTGCGCTAAACTTCTGCCTTTTCATTGCCCCATTCCATGCTCGAAGCTCTCCAGATCGAATGCCAGCGCGGCGACCAACGTCTGTTTCAGGGTCTCAATTTTTGCCTGAACGCAGGCGAACTCCTGTTTTTGCAAGGCAACAACGGGGCAGGCAAGACCAGTCTGCTTCGCATGTTGTGCGGACTTTCGGAGCCGGTTTCCGGGGAAATCCGCTGGCGGGGCGAAAATATCCGGCGCATGAACGAGCGTTTTCGCGGCGAACTCTGCTATCTCGGCCATCAGAACGCCATCAAGGAAGATTTGACTCCACTGGAAAACCTCATGGTTTCCACGCGCCTGCATGACGAGACGCTGGATGAGGATGCCGCATTGAAGGCGCTGGTAGAAGTCGGCTTAAGCGGACGCGCGGAACTGGCCTGCCGCTATCTCTCTCAGGGACAAAAACGCCGCGTCGCCCTTGCCCGTTTTGCGCAGGAAAAGCGTCCCTTGTGGATTCTCGATGAACCCTTCGTGGCGCTGGATACCCAGGCAACCCGCTGGCTCTCGCAGGTGATTGGCGCGCATGTGGAACGGGGCGGACTGGTCGTCCTCACCAGTCATCAGGCCATTGACATTCCGGCGGGGCGGATTCACCCGCTTTTTTTGGGTTAGCGCGATGTTTGCCTTTATTGCCCATGTGATTCGCCGCGACTTATCCCTGGCGCTTCGCCGTCCGGCGGATCTGGTTGCGCCCCTGTGCTTTTTTCTCATCATCGCCACCTTTTTTCCGTTCGGCATCGGGCCGGAACCGGAATTGCTGCGACGGCTTGCCCCCGGCATCCTGTGGGTGGGGGCGCTCCTTTCCACCCTGCTTTCCCTGCCCCGGATGTTTGCCGACGATTTTGCCGATGGCACACTGGAACAGATGGCGCTTGCGCCTTATCCGCTCGGCCTTGCCGCCTTTGGCAAGGCCATTGCCCACTGGATTGTTTCCGGCTTGCCGCTTGCGCTCCTCTCGCCGATTTTGGGCTTGCAGTTCGATTTGCCGCCGGATGCGTTGTGTGTCCTGTTCTTTTCCATCCTGATCGGCACGCCGGCGCTTTCCGGCATTGGCGCAATCGGCGCGGGCTTGACCCTGGGACTGCGCGGAAGTGGTGTTCTGCTTTCCCTGGTCATGTTACCCTTATGTATTCCTGCGCTGATTTTCGGCTCAGGCGCGGTAGATGCCGTGATGACCGGAATTTCGCCGCGTCCTTACTTTTTTCTGCTGGCGGCTTTTTCGACCGGGAGCATTGTGTTTGCGCCCTGGGCTGCCGCAGCGGCTCTCAAAATTTCTCTGGAATGAGGTTTGACGACGCTCATGCAAACGATAGTCTGGTACAAATTCGCGGCGCCTGCCGCCTTTTATCCTCTGGCAGGAAGGATGATTCCCTGGTGCTGGGGACTGGCCGCCCTCTCCGGGCTTGCCGGCCTCTGGCTTGGCCTGTTCGTTGCGCCGATTGATTTTCAGCAGGGCGAGGGGTATCGGATTATTTTTGTGCATGTGGGCGCGTCGTGGATGTCCATGTTCATCTATCTGGTCATGGCGTTCTGGGCGGCGATCGGCCTTGCCTTCAACACCCGGCTTTCCGGCATGATGACCCGCGCGCTGGCTCCGACCGGCGCGTGTTTCGCCTTTATTTCGCTATGGACGGGCGCGTTCTGGGGCAAACCCATGTGGGGCGCTTGGTGGGCGTGGGATGTACGGCTCACTTCGGAACTGGTGCTGTTTTTCCTCTACATCGCGTTCATTGCGCTCACCCGCGCCATTGACGACGTGCGCCGTTCCGACAAGGCGGGCGCAATCCTTGTGTTGGTGAGCGTCGTCAATATTCCCATCATTTATTTTTCGGTGTCCTGGTGGAACAGCCTGCATCAGGGCGCATCCGTCTCCCTCACCAAATCGCCCAGTATGGCGAGCGTCATGCTCTGGGGAATGCTGCTGTGCGCCTTTTCCATGTGGATGTACAGCATTGCCGTGGCGCTCATCCGGGTACGCGGCCTCATTCTCGAACGGGAACGCAATACCGAATGGGTACGCGCCTTGCTGATTCAGGAGGAAAAATAGCCCATGCTGAAAACACTCGTTTCCTGGCTGGATCGTCTGCCTGCGCGAACCCACTTCCTGCTGGTGGGACTGGCGGCTTGGGGCGTCTGTATCGCTGGCCTGCTGCTGCAACACTTCGCGCAACTGGAACCCTGCCCGCTCTGCATCTTCCAGCGCTTGTTGTTCATGGTTCTGGGGACGCTTGCCTTGCTGGCGGCCTTGTTTGTGAAGCGTCCCGGTCGTGGTTGCCAGGTGGCGGGGCTGACGCTCATCCTGCCTTGTCTGGCGGGTTTTGGCGTGGCGGTTTATCAAACCCTGATGCAATCCGCGCCCACCCTGGTGCAGGAATGCGACCGCGCAAATCCCGGCCCGATTGAAAACTTCGTGGATTGGCTCGGCATCGCCTGGATGGAAGAAGCCCCATTCCTGCCGGAACTTTTTTTCGCAACCGGACAATGCAGCAGCAAGGAATGGGTTTTTATCGGCCTTTCGCTTGCCAACTGGTCGGCGCTCTTTTTCTGTATCTTTGCCCTGTTTATTCTGCTGGTTTGCTGGTTTTCCCGGAAGTCCTGAGGACGGGTCTTGCGGGCGGCAAGACTCCGCAGTCTGCAAGACCTGCTCTAATTCATTTCGGATTGTCCCAAGTAAATGAAATATTGATAGAATCTGGTTTTGCTTTGAAATTTTCAGGGGACATAAAATGTTTCGGATCATACGCGGATGTGCCGTTTTGGTGGTGGCCAGCCTTGTTCTATCGGGGATGCTGGCGGGGTGCTCGACTCAGAACACTGCCCAAAGTGCGGCGGAGCAAAAATTTGAGGCCGCCAAGCGCGCAGCGGAAGCGGGGGATGCGGTCGCTCAATATACGCTTGGCCGGGCGTACGCCCATGGTCTGGGCGTAGCCGAGGATGATGCCGAGGCCGTGAAGTGGTATCGAAAGGCGGCGGATCAGGGATATGCGGATGCTCAAGATAGCCTTGGCTGGATGTACAAGCATGGTCAAGGCGTTGCCAAGAATGAAGCCGAAGCCGTAAAGTGGTACAAACTAGCGGCGGAACAGGGATATGCGTCGGCTCAATATTCTCTTGGCAGTATGTACGCCGAAGGTCAGGGCGTCACCAAAAATGAAGCCGAAGCTGAGAAGTGGTGGCGCAAGGCGGCAGAACAGGGAAATGCGACAATGCAATATAACCTTGGCGTGAGTTATGCCACAGGCTATAGCGTAGCCCAGAATGAAGCCGAAGCCGTGAAGTGGTTCAGACTGGCGGCGGAACAGGGAGACGCGGCAATGCAATTTAACGTTGGCTTGATGTACGCCGATGGTTGGGGTCTAGCCAAGAATGAAACCGAGGCCGTGAAGTGGTGGCGCAAGGCGGCGGAACTGGGACTTGCGGAGGCTCAATATAAACTTGGCGAGATGTACTTCCATGGTCGAGGCGTAGCCAAAAATGAAGCCGAGGCCGTAAAGTGGTACAAACTAGCGGCGGAAAAATGGCACATATTGGCGGAACTGGGACTTGCGGACGCTCAATTTAACCTTGGCAAAATGTACGAGAAAGGTTTGGGCATCGCTAAAAATAATGCCGAAGCCGAGAAATGGTACAGACGAGCGGAGGAACAGGGGCACAGGAAGGCTCAATTAAACCTTGGCTGGATGTATGCTAGGGAGCAGGGCGTAGCCAAGAATGAAGCCGAGGCCGTGAAGTGGTTTCAAAAGTCAGCGGAACAGGGAAATGCGAAGGCTCAATATTACCTTGGCACGATGTATCGCATAGGTGAGGGCGTAGCCAAAGATGAAGCCGAAGCTGTGAAGTGGTTCATACTAGCAGCGGAACAGGGAGATGTGAACGCGCTATTCAACCTTGTCAATATGTATGACAATGGTGAGGGTGTAGCCGAAAATGAAGCCGAAGCCGTAAAGTGGTTACGCAAGGCGGCAGAACAGGGAAATGCGAAAGCTCAATCTACCCTTGGCTTTAGGTACGCCGATGGTTGGCGTGTAGCCAAAAATGAAGCCGAGGCCGTAAAGTGGTATCAAAAAGCGGCAGAACAGGGATATGCGGATGCTCAATTCACCCTTGGTAGGATGTACCGCAGAGGCGAGGGCGTAACCAAAAAGGAAGTCGAGGCCGTGAAGTGGTACAAACTGGCAGCGGAACAGGGAGATGCGTTTGCTCAAACTGCCCTTGGCGAAATGTACGAAAAGGGTCAAGGCGTAGCCAAGGATGAAGCCGAGGCCGTAAAGTGGTACAAACTAGCAGCGGAAAAGGGAAACAAGAAAGCCAAACAGGCGCTTGAAGCCCTGAAAAAGTAGATAGCAAGGCAAAACGGCTCTTCTTGAGGAAGAGCCGTTTGAGTTACGACGGTTTTTCAGTTGCCGTCTGCAAGACCTTTGCGCTTGATGACGGCAAACCAGGTAGTCCAATCCGCGTCCGGGTACATCTGGGCGGATTCCTGGGTCACTTCCGCCACGAATTCCTTGATGGATTCAAATTTCCAGCCTTCCGCAAAGGCGTTTTGCAGCGCGTCAAGGCTGTAGCCGGCAAGCGCGGCGCGGCCTTCCGGCTTTTCCTTCGCCGCCATCAGGTAGAGCGTCCCGCCCGGCTCGATGACGTGCTCAAGGGCTTTGACATAGAGGCAGCGCTTTTGTTCCACTTCCTTCACGAAACCGCCATAATCATCGGCAAAAACATGAAACAGTCCGCTGTCAATGATGCTGGGAAAACGCCAGTCGCTATCCAGCAGCGTAAAGGCATCCTTGACCAGAAAGGTCACATCCAGATTTTTTCCCGCCGCCTTTTCCCTGGCACGCTCTATGGCCTTCTCCACGAGGTCTATGCCCGTGACGGCATGACCCTTTTCCGCAAAGAACAGCGCAACGCTTCCCGTGCCGCAGCCCACATCCAGAATCGAGCCTTGCACAGTATCAGCGATCTCCAGGAACGGCGCCTGCGGCTTGCCAATATCCCAAACCGCGCCGCCTTCCGCATAGAATCCCGCGAACGCTTCCTTGTAAACAGTGGTGTCAATCTCGTTCATGGTGGTGCCCTCCTCTGGGGTCGAATCCCGCAAAATACAGTAAAAAATATCTGCCCGCAAGGTTGTTGCCTACAAAATTGCCGCCTACAAAGAAAGACGGCTCTCCTTTAAGGAAGAGCCGCTTTGGGTATCTGAGTTCCGAGGGTTTTTCACTTGCCGTCTGCTAAGACCCGTCTGCAAGACCTTTGCGCTTGATGACGGCAAACCAGGTAGTCCATTCCGGGGCAGCGCGCCTCATGGCGGTTTCCGGGGATATATTCAATCTGACTTCCGCCACGAATTCCTTGATGGACTCAAACTCCCAGCCTTCCGCAAAGGCGTTTTGCAGCGCGTCAAGACTGTAGCCGGAAAGCGCGGCACTGCCTTCCGGCTTATCCTTTGCCGCCATGAGGTAGAGCGTCCCGTTCGGCTCGATGACATGTTCAAGAGCCTTGACATAGTGGCGCTGCCATTTCAAATCATCATTGGCGAAAACATGAAACAGTCCGCAGTCAATAATGCTGGGAAAACGCCAGTCGCTATCAATCAACGTAAAGACATCCTTGACCAGGAAGGTTACATCCAGCTTTTTTCCCGCCGCCTTTTCCCTGGCGCGCTCTATAGCCGCATCCACGATGTCTATTCCTGTAACGGCATGACCTTTTTCCGCAAAGAAAAGCGCAAGACTTCCCGTGCCGCAGCCCACGTCAAGAATCGGACCTTGCACGGCGTCCGCGATCTCCATGAACGGCGCTTGCGGCTTGCCAATCTCCCAAACCGGACTGCCCTCATAGTGTTCAGTGAATTCTTCCTTGTAAGCGGTACTGTCAATCATGTTCATTGAAACTTGCCGTCTGCAAGACCTATTTCAGCTTGATTTCCTTGTAGAGCACATGCTTTTTCGCCTTGGGGTCATATTTCATGAACTCCAGTTTTTCCGGCGTCGTGCGCTTGTTTTTGGAAGTCGTGTAGAAATGTCCGGTCCCCGCCGTGGATTCCAGCTTGATTTTTTCGCGTCCGCCTTTAGATGCCATGATCTTGCTCCTTCACGTCAAAGTTCGCCGCGCGCGCGCAGACCGGCCAGCACGTCGTCAATCCCATTCTTGTCAATGAGACGAAGGCCAGCGTTGGAAACGCGCAAACGCACGAAACGGTTTTCACTTTCGACCCAGAAGCGGCGATATTGCAGGTTGGGCAGAAAGCGCCGCTTGGTCTTGTTGTTGGCGTGGGAAACCTTGTTTCCCACCATCGGGGTCTTGCCCGTCACTTGGCAAACTCGCGCCATAATTAATTGCTCCAGAGTTATCCATTCAAGGAAAAACAGGATTATACTTCAGGTTTTCCAACTCGCGCAAGAAGCCATTGCATGTACACATCCATCCAACCCTGCCAACCCCACGCCTTTCATGCGCCTGGGTCTGGCCTGAAATATGCTTGTTACTTTGCGTCTAATCTGTTGTTTGTCACCAGGAGCATATCATGAGACTGGAATGGACTCTGCGGGGTGCCGATCTGACCCGCGCCAATCAAATCAGGGATCGGATTGCCGAAGACTGGGAAACCCTTTGCCACGATAAACGTTTCGTGCAAAAGGGCAACCTGCTCACCGTCGTACAATCTCCCTGGGACGATACCGACCCCTTTCTGTCACTGGAAGACGATAGCCTCATCTTCGACGGGGATCGCATGGCCTTTCAAATCCACTGCTTAAGCGTCGTGCTGGATATTTTCGATGCCCAGGTGCGGCAAGAATGTCCGTCCCCGGAGATATTCGACACCCTCATGCCGAATCTGGAATGGTGGCAGGTCGAATCCGACGCCGACGATTTGCCGGAAAACATTTTCCCCCCTGAAGCAAGTCGCAGTCTGGCAGCCGCCTGACTGTGCCACCTGCCCGCCCCGACCTGCGTCAGGCAAACTGCCGCAAAAAACGCTGATCGCCTTCATAGAACAGGCGCAGGTCGTTGATGCCGTAGCGCAACATGGCAAGCCGGTCGGGGCCGAAGCCAAAGGCAAAGCCCTGATATTTTTCCGGGTCAATCCCCGCCGATTGCAACACATTGGGATGCACCATCCCGCAACCGGCCACTTCCAGCCAGCGCCCTTCGAGCGCGCCGCCCATGAACGCCATGTCAATTTCCGCCGAAGGTTCGGTAAACGGGAAAAAGGACGGGCGAAAACGCACCTTCAAATCGTCCGACTCGAAAAAGCCGCGCAGAAAATCGGCAATCACCCCTTTCAAATGGGCGAAGGAAACGTCCTCGCCAATCCACAAGCCCTCAACCTGATGGAACATCGGCGAATGGGTCGCGTCCGAATCCACCCGATACACGCGCCCCGGCGCAATGATGCGAATCTCCGGCATCGTCTCCCGTCCCTTGTATCGCTCGACATGGGCGCGCATATAACGCGCCTGAATGGGGCTGGTATGCGTCCGCAGAAGCACATTCTTCGCCACCTGCCCCGCTTCATCGAGCAGATAGAAGGTATCGTGCATGGAACGCGCGGGATGGTCTTCCGGCGTGTTCAGGGCAGTGAAATTGTAAAAATCTTCCTCAATTTCCGGGCCGTCCGCAACGGTAAACCCGATGGAAGCAAACAGCGCCTCAATCCGCTCCAGCACGCGGGTAATCGGATGCAATCCCCCCTTGTCCTCCCGGCGTCCCGGCAGGGTGACATCCAGCGCCTCTTCGGCCAGACGCGCTTCCAGCGCCGCCAGCCTGATAGCCTCGCGCCTTCCGGCAAGCGCCGCTTCAATGGCGTCCTTCGCGCTATTGATGGCGGCTCCGGCGCGTTTTTTCTCTTCCAGCGCAAGCGCGGAGAGTTCCTTCAAGTGTTGGGTAATCTGACCGCTCTTGCCCAAAAAACGCGCCTTGACCTGCTCAAGCGCGTCCGGGTCGGTCACGGCAGCAAAAGCGGCTTTGGCTTCGGCTACCAGGGCATCAAGATTCTGCATGGGGCATTCTGTATCACGAAAAGGGCATGAGTATATAGGCTCGCGCGCAAACTAACCAGTACGGCGGATTGCCCAGATATAGAGCGCGATTCCGCAGAGGATCATCGGCAGGGAAAGCCATTGCCCCATGCTGAAGGTGTAGGAAAAACCGAAGATGCCCGTATCCGGTTCGCGGAAAAATTCGACAAAGGAGCGAAACAGCCCGTAGCCCAGCAAACCCAGGCCGGTAGCCGCGCCCAGGGGACGGGGTTTGCGGGTATAGAACCAGAGAATGAGGAAAAGCAACAGCCCTTCCAGTGCCGCATGGTAAAGCTGCGAGGGATGGCGCGGCAGCAGGTCGCCCGCACGGGGGAAAACCATCGCCCAGGGTAGGGTTGGGTCAGTCACGCGCCCCCACAGTTCGCCGTTGATGAAATTGCCGATACGCCCTGCCAGCAATCCAAGCGGTACGAGGGGCGCGACGAAATCCGAAATTTCCAGCCAGCGCCGCCTGTATTTACGCGCCTGCCAGGCCATTGCGCCCAATACGCCCAAAAAACCGCCGTGAAAGCTCATCCCGCCTTTCCAGACGGCGAAGATTTCAAGCGGATAGGCTATGTAATAGGCGGGGTCGTAGAAAAGGACTTGCCCCAATCGCCCGCCGACAATCACCCCTAGAATCCCGTAGAACTGTAGGTCGCTGAATTCCGCCTGCGACCAGTTTGTCCTTGCGAGCCGGATTGACCCCAGATACCAGAACTGGCAAAACGCGAACAGATACATCAACCCGTACCAGTGCACGGACAAAGGCCCCAGGGAAAAGGCGACGGGATCAAACGCGGGATGAATCAGCATGGCAAGCAAAAAAATCGGAAAGGCCGCATTTTAGCGCAGCAAAAGCCGGTTCGCTTGCCGATTCTGACTCTGACAATCATCAAAGTCTTGGCGCGTATTGAAACTGTGCATGTGGGCAATTTCCTGTTGTTCTTGCCTTCGTCGTTTCATGGCAGTTTGCGTCTGGGCTTGTGCTCATTTCGCACTCAAGCGTAGAATCACGCACAAGGAGTTACACATGGCTACCAATCTGGCAATTGATCCGAATCTTCTTGAACGGGCAATTCAGGTCAGCGGCGAACGCACGAAAAGGGCAACCGTCACTAGGGCTTTGCAAGAGTTCATCGCGCGCCGGGAACAGCGTCGCGTGGCGGATCTGCTCGGAAAACTGGAGTGGGATGCCTCGTTCGACTACAAGGCAGAACGGTTGCGCCGCAAATGACCCTGCTTGTTGATACCAGCGTTTGGTCGTTGGCGCTGCGCCGTGACGCGCAAGCGTCCAAATTCGAGGTGTGTAGCAAGTTATGAGAGAACTCACGAAAATTTTGCAAGCAGCTACGGCCAGTGTTGAACAAGCCTACTTTCGCTTGAACATTGCTGGTGGCGAATCGGTTTTTCGCGAACGAGTTTACTGTTACGAGCTATACCATCAAATGCGTATGCTCTGGCCGCCTCAAAGCAAGTATTACCTCAA
>JAISSL010000049.1 GCA_031273145.1 Zoogloeaceae bacterium
CGCCTGATTGGAGCGGTGGTTTTTGTCTCCTTTGCCGCCCTCGTGCTGCTTCTGGCGATGGACATCAGGCCATCCGATACGCCTGCGCCCAGCCTGATTATTCCCTCGCCGGACGGCACTTCGGTTGAGGTGTACCCTCTGACCCTGCCGCCCATATCGCACACGCCCGAACCCGCCGCGACTGCCGCGCCCCCCGCTCGACCAGCTCCCGTCCCGCGCCCTGCCCCAAAACCGGCGGCGACTGCGCCGACTCCCAAACCCGCGCCCAAACCCACGGCGGCTGCGCCTAAACCTGCGCCTGCCACAACCGCTAGCCCCCCGGCAAAGCCTGCCGCAAACACGGCAGTGGATACCAAAGATGCCGATCGCGCGGCGGCCATTCTGGCTGGACGCCTGCCCGATACGAATCAGGGCGCGTCCCAACCCGCTGTGAATGCTGCGGCTTATGTCGTGCAGGTGTTCGCCTCAAACAATGCGACCACGGTTCAGGAAACGGTGGAAAAGCTGCGTGCCCTGAAACTGCCCGTTTATACGGAAAGCGCGTCGGGCGACATGACCCGGGTGCGCGTCGGCCCCTACCCCACTCGCAGCGAAGCAGAAGTCGCGGAAGGAAAAATCAATCAGGAAGGCAAGATTTCCGGGACGCGAATCTTTCCGCAACAGGCGGCTTCCGCTTCCCATTGATTCTGCCCGCCCATGACCGTTTTTGACTACGGGGTTCTATGTATCTGTCTTCTCTCCATGTTGCTTGGCTGCTGGCGCGGCATTGTCGGGGAAATCATCGCGCTGGCCGCCTGGATACTGGCTTTTCTCGCGGCGCGCGCTTTCGGCGCGGAAGTGGGGGAATTCCTGTTCATCAACCAGATTACCGAGATGCCCGTGCGAACCTTTGCGGGCTGGGTTACGGTTTTCGTGCTCGTCCTGGTTCTGCTTACGCTAGCGCGACATCTGGCACACCGCATGATTCGCGCGCTGGGTTTAAGTCCGCTCGACCGTTTTGCGGGGCTTTGCTTTGGTCTGGCGCGGGGGTTACTCATCGTGCTTGCGTTGGTGACTCTCGGCGGCCTGACTTCGCTCCCCAAAGAAACCTGGTGGCGCGAAGCCCAGTTTTCCCCGCCGCTGGAAATCGTCGTGCTTTCCTGCTCCCACTATCTGCCGAACGCAATCGCCGAGCAGATTCAATTCAAGTAGCCATTCAACAGGTGCCATCATGTGCGGTATTCTAGGCATAGTCGCCACTACTCCGGTCAATCAGTTGCTCTATGATGGCCTGATGGTGCTTCAACATCGCGGCCAGGATTCGGCTGGCATTGCCACCGCCGAAGGCAATACCTTTCATCTCCACAAGGAGCCGGGACTGGTGCGGGACGTGTTCCGTACCCGCAACATGCGGGCGTTGCCGGGGAATTGGGGAATTGGGCATTGCCGCTACCCAACCGCTGGCTCGGCCTGGAATTTTGCCGAAGCGCAGCCTTTTTATGTCAATTCTCCCTTTGGCATCATGCTGGCGCACAACGGCAATCTGATCAATGCGGAAACGCTGAAATCCGCCATGTTTGAGCAGGATTTGCGGCACATCAACACCAATTCCGATTCGGAAGTTCTGCTCAACATTCTCGCCTATGAATTGCAGGAAGCCGCTCATGGCGTGAAGCTCGACCCGGCGGCCATTTTTTCTGCCGTGTCCGGCGTACATCGCAGGGTTAAGGGCGCTTATGCCGTCGTAGTCATGATTGCGGGTTACGGCCTGCTGGCTTTTCGGGACCCGAACGGCATTCGCCCCTTGGTTATCGGGACGAATGAAACCGCAGAGGGCGTCGAATTCATTGTGGCTTCCGAGTCCGTGACGCTGGATGCGTTGGGCTTTCGCATCATGCGCGATGTCGCGCCTGGGGAGGCCGTTTTCATCAATCTGAACCACCAGTTTTTTGCCCGCCAGTGCGCTGCCGAATCTAGCCTTTCGCCCTGCATTTTTGAATATGTCTATCTGGCGCGTCCCGATTCCATCATGGACGGCATTTCCGTTTATGAGACCCGGCTTTCGATGGGCGAATTTCTGGCCGACAAGGTTCGCACGCAAATTCCCACGAGCGCAATAGACGTGGTTATTCCCATCCCGGATTCCAGCCGCCCCGCCGCGATGCAACTGGCGCACCGGCTGAACCTGCCTTACCGGGAAGGCTTCGTGAAAAATCGTTATGTGGGGCGTACCTTCATCATGCCCGGTCAGTCGCTACGGAAAAAATCCGTGCGCCAGAAGCTGAATACCATTGGCCAGGAATTCCGGGGCAAGCGGGTGCTGCTGGTGGATGATTCCATCGTGCGCGGCACGACCAGTCAGGAAATTGTGGAGATGGCGCGCGCTGCGGGCGCGGCAAAGGTCTATTTTGCCTCGGCAGCTCCGCCGGTGCGCTATCCCAATGTTTACGGGATTGACATGCCTACCCGTTCCGAATTGATTGCCACGGGACGGACGGATGCCGAAATCGCGCGGGAGATCGGGGCGGACAGGCTGATCTATCAGGATATTGAGGCGCTGGAAGCCGCTATTTTACGGCTGAATCCGCTCATTTCCACCCTGGATTCTTCATGTTTCAATGGGCGCTACGTTACCGGCGATGTCACGCCGGAATATCTGGACGCGCTCGAAATACGGCGCAGCAATAAATCAAGCAAACCGAGCGAAGAAGAAGAAAACACGCAACAAATGGCGCTGGGACTTTAGGTCTTGCAGGTCTTGCGGACGGCAGTTTCCCTTTCCACTATTTGCCATCTGCAAGTCCCTTTGAAAAGTTGGCGAAAGGCGTTATTCCATTTCCACTTCATTAGTTGTTAGGTCCCGGTATTTGATGGAATGGGTTTTTTCTGGAGAAGAGGTCTATCTAACTGTTGCCTGTAAACCCTGATAATGAAGGATTTCTAAAATTCATAATCTCAATCTACTGTCAAAAATACTGTCAAATTGTTTGTGCTGCAATTTTTAAACAAGTAATAAGTAATACACATTGCTACGTTTGGCCTGAGTCAATTATCAATTTTCCGGCCTGTAAAAAAACAACGCGCCTAAGGGTATGATAGTAAAGGGTTTGCGAGAATTCGATTTTTGAAATGCCCACAAAATACCCACATAAAATTCCTTCTCTTTCAGCGGGGTTAGTAGTCTCTAGGGTTAGGCTATGCAGTCAGTATTTTTTCCTGAATCTTTTGAGTATATCCTTGATTACTGCTTCACCAACAACTTCGGTTACGAATGCGTGGTCAAGAATGGCGTTAGCCGCCGCAATCCGGGCTTGTGGTGGTGAATCTTCTCTGTCCATAACCTGATACAGCGTATACAAAGCATCTCCGCTACACGTTTGCGCTAAATGCCATATCGAAGCTGGAGTCCTGTAAGGAGTTACGGTTTGCCTCCAGCTATTTTTTGGAGTTCTCTCTGTTTGCATGATTTTTTCCTCTCAAAAGGTATCAACTCAAGCCAATAGTTGATAAGGAATTATGCCGCCCCAATATTTTCCACTTCAATGCAGACGGCATCCGGGTACAGCCTCGCAATGTCCGCCCGTGTTGCCATTGGCACGTTAAACGACAAAATCTCCCGATCCGGCAAGATCACACGCCAGCACCAAGCAGGCACTTCGTCCGGTTTTTCACGAGAAAGGCTTGCGACATTTTCTATACTTCCTGCATCATCATTTTCTGTTTTTTGAGAGTTTGCGACAGTGACACTTGCGACATTTGCGACACTTCGCCTATTTTTTAAGCTATCTGTCGCAACTGTCGCAACTGTCGCAGTCGCATTTTCTGAAAAATCGTGTTTATGAATCAGGCTAGACAAGCTCATGATGGTTTCTCCAATAGAGCAGGGTTCACATAAATATCTACCCGCCCGCAATGCTTCTTTACTTCAACGCGATTGAGTTCTGTCAAAATTGCGATAGCCGCATCCAGTCTATCCTTCGTCCTTACCTTGCCGAGTCTCTGTGCATCCCTTCGCGCCACAATGTGCGTACTTCCCCGTCGACAATGGTCGATCAGCCATGTATCAAGCCGCACAGCATCCGCAACCTCTAGCGGCAAAGCTAACTCTCCGAAGAATCGGCGCGATTCCGCCAGATGCCAAGCAACAATGGTGCTTGCACGCTTCATGTTATCCAGACTAACCGCGCCCGCGCCATGCTCAAACATCTGAAAGAGCGCCGCAAGCCGCGCCGCGTTATCCGCAGTCTTGCTTGCTACATCTCGTACATCATAGAGTTCGCCACCATTGCCTAGCAAGTCCTCTATCTCGTCAGAAAAATTAACCCATGCCGCCTTAGCATCCGGCGATAACTCCGACATGGCCGGCATCAAGCCACCATCTTCATTTATGCTTACAGGATGATTTAGGATTTCAGAAAGCCGCTGATTGAAAACAGAGAGGCGCGGCCAGCTTTCCGGCGGAGCTGAATACCATCGCGTCCCTTGCGTAGATTCAGGCCAAGCAACGAGGAACCGCGCCAGGAAACCCACTCCCCTCGCCAACACTCCAGACTTAATCAAAAAGTCGCGTAATGCTGCCTCTTGAATTTGTAAGTAAATGGTCAATCTAGCATCACGAACGATGAACGATACGGTAGTTTTCCGGTCAACCGATAACTCCCCGCCGTCCCAGAGAATATTGAGAAGCGTTAAATTGCGCTGGATGCTGTCTTTGGTCATGCCATGTGAACCAAGAACCGACCCAGCCTCGCTTGAAATAATACCGGCGCTCGGCCACCCCGTCGCCAGATTCAGTGCGAGACTTTCTGGTGTTGCATCTGCGTACAGTAGCCGGGGAATGCGGGGCGCGATTGGCTTTTCGTACTCAAGTTGCATGAGATCGGTTTTCAGCTTGTCAATGCGTTTGTCGTTCCTTGTTTGTTTTGCCGCATCCCGTATTGCTGTTTCTACACCGTTGTATTCGGCTTTCCACGCAGCCAGAGCCGCCCGGTAATCCTCCATTTCCGACTTTTTCAAGTTCGTTTGCTCATCTTGATATTGATGAACCGTCTCCATAAAAAAACCATCACAGGTTGATTTACGCTCACCGGAATCAGCAATTGTCAAAATAAAAAGACTTGTAGGACCTTGTAGATAGTCGTCGCGCGCTACGTCGATATGCGCTTGGCAGGCCAACGACAGCGCGCCTAAAGCAGATGAGGCAACTAATGCTACGGGGGCTTTGACATATCCTTGAACTTCTTCGACCGCCGCCTGGATTGTATCGGGCAATGCGTCAAGTGGGTACGGATCTGGGTCAATCTTTGCAGCTAATGGTAATGGTTCAGGCCAACCACTCCCCGCCAAAGGGAGAGAAATGGAGCAATCCGCCATCGCCGTTGCGCCCAGATGCCCGTTATGTCTGGCTATCATGCCGTCAACAACATCTTGGCTACGATTCAGGCTTGCCCGAAAATTTTCGACAATGTTCATGTTGCCACCCCGCAATACGACAAGGCGGCCTGTAGCCTTTCACCTGCAAGTATTAGGCGCTTGTGGTCGTCTGCCGTCAATGCGCCGCCGTTCTGGATCGTTCTGGACGCGGCACAAAGAAAAATCGCTTCATTCGCCATGACGCGCAAGATGTCGGCGGCAGGAAACGGTCGGCGTTCAGGCCGGATATGATGCTGACTGGCCTTTTCCGGGAAAACGGCAGATTCTGGCAAATCCAGGCACGCCAGTATTTCACGCCAGTCGCAGCCGTGGGAAAAGCAATGCAGCAACACGCGCCCGTCATCTGTCTCAGCGACTGCAAGGGATGGGTGCGTATCGTCATGGGCGGGACAGCAGGCCATCCAAGTATTGCGCTTGGTTCCTTGTCTAACGTTGTCAAGTCGCGCCAGGATAGCGTCTATATTACTCATGACGCGCTCCTTCGGGCAGCATCCCGTGCATCCACACGATCGCAAAGCCAACTCTCAACCTCATGGGATAGCCAGCCTACAGCGCGCTCCCCCAGCTTAATAGGTTCGGGGAACTTGCCATCAGCTATCGATTGGTAGATGGTACTACGTGATAGACCAGTCTTGGCTTTGACTTGTGGCAGACGCAAAATTACAGGTGTTTCCATGTCAGTTTTCCTTTAGGTTTAGGGCTACCGCCGAAATGTGGTAACAACTGCTATGGATTTTCGTAATTTTTGGCAAAATTAATAGCGCAGAAATTCTGCGGAAAATGGCGCGGTATTATCGATAATCCGTGCAAATCCGCGTGGCGCTAAGGCAAAAAAGGCGCGGCTATTTTGGCGGTCTACCAGCGGGTAGGCCGTCTGCCCGGATGATTTGCGCGATAGATTCTGCCAATCTTTCGCTCATTCCTTTGGATATAAGCCAGTTTTCTACCCGCTTATTTTTTTCTGCGGTAGTACGGTCATTCGGGTCATAGTTCACCCAAAATTTTTGAACTGCTTCTGCAACAATTTCCAGCTTCTTTGTAGAGTAATCACCCCAAGGCCATTTGATAGACGGTGTACCGCCTGCGACTGCGCCAGATGGTGTTTCTTTGGCTCCTGATTGCGGTACATTTGACGGCCTACCAGCAGCTAATCCGTCTGGCCGGATGATTTGCGCGATAGATTCTGCAACTCTGCCGCCCATTCCTTTGGATATAAGCCATTCTTTTACCCGCTCATTTTTCACTGTGGTAGTATGATCATCCGAGTAATAGTTCACCCAGAATTCTTGTACTGCTTGTGCAACAATTTCCAGCTTTTTTGTGGTGTAATCGCCCCAAGGCCATTTGATAGGCGGTGTACCGCCTGCGACTGCGCCAGATGGTGTATCTTTCGAACCTAATTGCGGAACAAGTTTGAGATCATCCATAGAAAACGGGAAGTTTGGACACATACCAGGTTTGTCTGTAACCCACTTAACTACATCCTCAGGCGAATACAAACGTACCTCACTACCTGTTTCATCATAGGTCAAAGTAGCTTTCAATTTCTGCATTGCAACCGCTCTACGTAATTCCGCCAGAGCTGCTCGCCCCTTATGTAAGGGATAATGTGCGCCATTTTTATCATAGAAACAAAAATGCTTCCCAAAACTCATAAAAAACACTACCAAGAGATCATCCCAGCTATCCTTTTGTAGCCAATGTCGCTTTGCTTCGTCATCCATAACCGTGCTCTTAGCGGATTCCTCCGATATTTCCGGCATGTGTAGCACCAAATTATCTTTTCCAAGATATATGCGACTTAGCACCTTCAAGAGGTTGCTTGGTGTGCGGTTTTCTATTATTGTCGTAGCTTCAGAGGCATTTTTTCCGCCAAATTTTTCGCCAAGGCCAAATGTTCTCTTCGCAATTTCCATATGCGTGAGTTTTTTTCCTTTCTCAAGGTTGTTTTGCTCGAGTTCCGGCTCTGCCGGGGCTTTTTGAGTGTTGTCGGTTGTCATGATGTTGTCCTTTCTGGATTAGGTTGGTTTAATGGTTTCGCCCAGCGCGGGCAAGGATTCAACTAATATAACGCTTTCTGCGCTGAATGTCAAAATGATTTTCATGAACCAGAGGATCTAGCGCGGGTTGTATGACCAGTCGTTTGATCTGTAGCGTTACGTTGGGGGTGTAGGCAATGGTCGTCTTGTCCGGCCTGAGTTCCTCCCTCGCCGCCCTCTTATCCTAAGTAGTTCATCAGCATCCGTACTGCTCCACATCCTACCCGGTTTTAACCAACTGGGGGTATTTGGAATCGTGACGTTTTTTGAGGAAAGCGTGTTATTTGGTTGTCCAAGGCGGACATTTTTACAGGCGTACCATTTTCCAGCTTTCAGGATAATGGTTTGTTTGGATTGATCATTCCCAGGTTCTGCAAGCCGGTCAATATTTCCTGGATTCTTGCGCGGGGGGCGCGCGCAAAATATCCAGCAACCGCGTCGGTATTGAGTTCCTGTCCGTTTTCTTCCAGTTTTTGTACCACGTTCTGCACTTTCTGGGTTTGTTCTAGCCGCTCGGCTGGCCAGGGCATTTTGTCTGCGGCTTTGGCCTTGGCGGCTTTTGTTTTCTTGCCCTTGGCCGCAGTCTCGGTCTGCGTTTGCAGAGAAAGCGCAGACTGTATCATCCGCGCTTTCTTCGAGGTCTTTTGGTATTCCGGGCGCAGATAACGGATTGTCCCTTTTTCTTCCTCAGCCGAGCGTTCCGCGTTCAGGGCTACAAGGCGGGCAAGGATGTCTTCATCCGGCAAGTCGACCGGCCAGCCGTAAGCCTCGCACACGGCGGCATCGAGGTCGTCATGGTAGCTTTTCAGGGTTGCCACAAGGCCATTGTCGTGGATTAGTTTTTCTTCGCTCGTAAGCGTCCTGCCCTCGCGCACCGCTTCCAGTACGTTGTAGAGGCCGGTCATCGTCAGTTCGGGATGCTTTTTTAGTTGCTCCTTGCGGTGAGCATCCAGCGATTCGCCCAAGGCGCGGATGCGTTTTTGCTGTTCCGGCGTAGCTTCGGGGAAGGGGAAGTGATCGAAGCAGGTCGTTTTGTTGTAAATGACACCCGGCCCCAATGTTCCCCCTGCCATTAACGCCCAGCAAACGTGAATGCGACTGGAGAGAATACCCAGATGGTAAGCATCCGCACTGGCGATATTCACTAATCTGTTATCTGGCAAAACTTCGGCGGGCAAAAACACAAAGAACCGATGTTTAGCCGTTTCAATGGTGGCAATGTAACGGGACAAGCCTGCTAAGGCAGGGCGGAATTCTTTTCTCGGTTCACCAAAAATCCACCAGCTTTCCCGATAACTTGCCCGGTTATTTGCGTCCCGTTCCGGTTTTACTCGCGTATACACCCATTGGTAAACCTCTGGATACTTTTCCCGGACTTTTTCCGCCGTCAGTCCGTACAGGTCAATCACCATCACATCGCGCGGCTTATCAGCAATATCCCTGCCGTTCCGGTAAGGCCGAATGTGTTTATCAAGCCCAGGAATACTGCCAAGCCCAAGGCTTTTCGCTTCAGACGGAGATACGATAAAACCGGAACCATGTAGTTTCACGCCCGGACAGCATAGGTCATCATTGGCCTTGAGAGGCGCAACCATAGTAATGTCCGCGCCCTGCCGCAAATCGCAATGTATGATGCCGCTTGTTTCGTTAACTTGAACCTGTAAAGCGCGCGCGCCAGCAGTCTTTTTCTCTTCGACAACCGTTTGCAGAGCGCCAAAGCCAGTACCTTTTTCTCCAACCGTCATGGCTATTCGCACTGCCGCGCCATCGGCTGCTTCCACCCAGGGATGATCCGGGACGGCAAAGGCGAGTCTCAGTGGATTTTTCGTGTCCTCCAGGTGTAAAGCGACAACACGCCGGTTGAATTTTTGCGTGATGCTGTTGGTTGTAATAAATCCAAAACGCCGCGCCTTGCCCAAACGCGCCAGTTCCGCCGCCTTGTGCCACCAGTACATCACAAAATCACAGGCTTCCGGCAGTTCGCCGTAGGCTTTGGCCAGCGCGTCAAAATAGCCATGACCAAGGGTCTGGCGCTTATCCTTCCCGCCAATAAACGGCGGATTCCCCACAATAAAATCCGCTTCCGGCCAGTCTGCCCTGGTTACGCCTTCATACACCACTTCGGCTATGGTAGCGGTTTCATCCGGCACTTTCCGGCCTGTCACCGGGTCTTCCCTCTTCGTCTCGCCATCCCAGCGGGTAACAGGTTTGCCGTCCTTGTCGGTGGCAGGCTTCTGGCTAGTGTAGCTAATCAGGGCATCCCGGTTCTGGATATTGTCAAACTTGCGGATGACCGGTTCCGGCGGGTCTACGTTGCCGTGTACCTTGTAGTGCCATTTGAGATGCCCAATCCATAACACCATTTCCGCAATGTGCGCCGCGCGTGGGTTGATCTCCAGCCCCAAAAACTGATGGGGGTCGACCGCATCCAGCGCGTGCTGTTTTTCGCCATACGTCTCAAGTACGCTCAGTACCTCGGCTTCCAGCAGCTTCATGTGTTCCATCGTGACGTACAGAAAATTCCCCGAACCGCACGCCGGGTCAAGTACGCGAACCATGTGCAGGCGCTTGCGAAAATCGCTCAAAGTCTTGCGGGCTTCTTCTTCCTTGCCCTCCTCATACAACATGCTGGCCGTGGCCTGCACGCTATCCCATTCCGCGCGGATGGGCTGGATGACGGTAGGCTTCACCAGCCGCTCTACGTAATCGCGCGGCGTGTAATGCGCCCCCAGCTTGTGCCGTTCCTTAGATTCAAGCGCGCGTTCCAGCAAAGTACCGAAGATAGCGGGTTCTACGTCCTTCCAGTCCGCCCTTGCGGCTTCTATCAGCGTACCCAACTCCTCGCGCTCCAGCGCCAGTACCTCATGATCCACAAAAATATTGCCGTTAAAACGCAGCAAGGTTTTCTGCAAACTGACGGAATATCCGCCTTCGTTCATGTTCTTCCACAAGTCGCTCACATTGGGAACGTAGCTCGCGGGGTTAGAAACCGCATCCAAAAGTATCCGGGTAAAACTGTCCCTTGGAATCAGCCCCACGTCCTCAGCAAACATCGAAAAAATACAACGCATGAGGAACTGGGAAATTCGCGCCGCGCTGTAATTCTTGTTTTTTTCCAGCGACCGCGCAAGATCGCCCAGGTGCTTGGCTATCTGTTCCGTTACCTTCGCGGCATGGCGCGAAGGATCAAGCGACAGCGGGTCTTTCCAGATGGTTTGCAGCAGGGTACGGATTTCCGCATTTTTGAGATCATCCAGAAAGATACGGTTGCTGCGCGGCTCCGGGTAAGGCAGGTAGTTGCCGCCGGAACAACTGAATTCAGCGTAAACGTCAAAACAATAACCGACATCCGCCACAATCAAAAAGGGCGGGCGGCCTTCAGTGGCAGGCAGGCATTTGATATAGTCCTCTCCCTGTCGCTTCGCCGCCTGCATGACGATACGCCATTGGTGAGTATCCCGTTGAACAGAGCTGGTTTGCGTCATTTCGGGGAGGGCGAGCGTCTTGTTTCTCTCCTGTCCCTGCTTTGACTCCAGCACAAAACAACCCTGCCGATAAAAATCTACCCGCCGCAGCTCCGATTTTCCGCTCGCGCCCGGAGCAAACAGCTTGCGCTCGTAGCAATAAGCGTTAAATTCATTGACCTCGCAAGATGGGTCAGGGTGCGGTTGTTCCAGAATGTCGCACAACTCCGTCAGGAATAGCTGCGAATTGGCAAGCTCCTGCCCGCCCGATTTCTTCCAGCGAATGATGAAGTTTTCCAGATCGGCCATCTGCGTTCCAGGTTGCATCCAACATGGTTAGAAGCCCCGATTACACTACATTCCTGAACTTTTATCAAGCTGTTTGACGCCTTCCTTCCGCCACTGCCCTATCGCCGCCGCCCGGTCTTCTGTTGCCCGGACATAGATAGTCGTGGTGTTGAGCAGAAACCCCTGGTTAGGCAACCGTTCAGCCGCCCCTGACGCTTCGCGTTCAGAAGAGGTAATGCAAGACGCTATGTCCAAGCATCAGACATATTATCCATATCACAACTTATAAGTCAGGCGTATAAATCCCCAATTTTAAAAAACTGAAAAACGGCAGAAAAGTGTCAATAAACTGCCGTTTTTTGTTTTCCATCTTCCTGAAGTTTCAGAAAACGGCAGAAAAGTGTCAATAAACTGCCGTTTTTGGGACAGGTATAAAAGAAGGCATCGCGTTATAAACTCTAATGGCACAACTGCAACGAAGGCATAGAGGATGCACGCGCCTGACAGATTAATTTGGGCAACCTGACGTAAATCGTTTTTCACGGGCAAGTAAGTGCCGGAGTGAAAAACGCAACCTATTTGTCACCTGACTGAAAATTGACAAAGGGAAAAAAAAGACCATTAAAAAAATTACGTTAAGGGGTTGACTTCTTTTGGAGTCTTTGATTTACTGGCGGTATTGACAGGGTGTCCTGTCCCCGGTGGACGTCAGAGCCGGGTAGCTGTACGTAGTTTGATTATCCCTGTGCGGATGATCGGGCTACAATAAAGTAAAATCAATGCTTGATGCGTTAGCCACGCTGAACATATCTCGTATCTCTCTTACTACCGTCTGGTAGCCAGAGGAAATGGGATAACCACAATACGTGGCGCATTCAGTCCTTACAGGACTCCTGTGCGCTCAGTATCTCTCATCTTTTTGGTAGGTGAAATATAGCCTTGTGGGGGTTCCCCCCAGGAGTGCTCCCTAATCAAAAAGATCAACGTCCTTCCCGGACGAAACTCTCAGACATTGTGACCAATACGCTTGACCAAAAGGTCTGGCGCGTACCCCACCTCTGACGGCCAAATGGCGTGCAGAGTAAGGTGCGATTATGGCAGCCGAGCCGCCTGTTGGCAGGGCGGGTGAATGTGGTGGTATCCCCACCCCGGAAACAGTGTCATGTCTGGGTCTGGTCTATGCCTTAACCCTGGTTGCTTGTTGGCTTTTTGCCGACAACGCGACAAAAACAGGAGTCTCAGTCAAGAGACGAAAGGGGTGTATACCAGCGCGTTCCCGGCAGTGCCGGACAAAACGCGAGTCGCCATGCGGGAAACCGCCAACGATTGCCAGCAGAATCATTCTTAACGAAAACGCCAATTGGCCTGCACAAGGGCCTAAAACCTGTGCGCCGCAGCGGAGGCAAAAAACTGCGTGTAAAAGAAAATCCGCCGTAATGGCTAACGGCGGATGTTGGTAGTCACGGAAACTAAGCCTCCATGATGGCTGGTCGCAGTCTAGCCATTGTGCCACTGCGCTGGCAGTACTAATGCCGCAAAGTTTGAGCGGCCAAGAGTCGCAAGAACAAAGCCCCTGCAATGGCTGTCGACACTTTCAGTATAGCACAGTCTTTGAAGGTTTCAAGTTTTTTTTGATTTTTTTCGGAGAAAGAAAATGTTTACACCAAACCAAACAAATGCTGGCCTGGCCAGCAAGGTATTACCCGATGATGTCCGAGCAGGTCTGTTAAGGTTCATCGAGCCGCGAATTAAAACCCGAGTAAATGGGAAAGTCGCGTCAGTCAAAACGCAGGAAAACAAGCGAACGTTTTATCTGCGAATGGTCGGTGAGCTATGGCAAATGGGGCGACCCATCCGCAGCGTAGAGAACATTCGACCTGACCACATTCAGCTTCTTATAAATTCCTGGGCGGACAAGCACATATCAGCCAATGAGATGCACAACCGGGTCTCAATGCTGAATCATCTGCTGGAGTGGGTGAAAAAAGGGAATTTGAGGGTATCAGTCGCCGTACTTTTTCCCCTTGGCGAAATGCGACGAACCACAATAGCCAAAGAAGATCTGAGTTGGAGCGGCAAAGGAATTGATGCAGCCGAAATCATAAAGGAGGCGTGCAAGATTGATGAACGGCTGGGGTGCATCATTGCGCTGATTGAGGCATTCGGGCTGAGAGCGAAGGAGGCTGTGGAGATACGCCCATTTCGGGCAACAGTTGAGGGAGCAAAACATAACGCGATTCTGGTACAGGAAGGCACAAAGGGCGGATTGGCGCGGTTTGTTTCCATAGAGAATGAATCACAACGGAAGGTGCTGGAATGGGCGATCAGGCTGGCCGGTGGCGAAAAAAACTGGCGGATGCGTTGGCCAGGCAAAACATGGAAAGAGGCGCAGACATACCTTTATTCCATGATGAAGCGGTTAGGAATCAGAAGAAGCCTAAAAGGAGTGACCTTGCATGGACTGCGCCACCAGAAGGCACACGGGATTTACCGTGACATAACTGGTCTGCCGACGCCAATCGAAGGGGGCGCGTTATCGCAACTGGACAAGGCAACGCACCAGAAAGCCCTGCACCGTGTGTCAGGACAACTTGGACACCGGAGGATGTACATTGCACACACATACTGCGGCTCCTATGGACATGCCACGCGGCGGATACCTGATCATCCACCAGCGCGAGCCTCAATGCCGACGCGGCAGGCCAACCCCCTGCTGCAAAAAGACTGTCCGTCCCGTGCCGTATCAATATCCGTCAAGGCAACTGTGTCCTGCAAGGATGGTGAAGACCTGCCCGTGTCCTCTACGGACAGTGTGAATATGGGAAAGGATGAAACCTGAGGATGGCGAATATCCTGTCCTGCTGGCGGGCGTGGCGATGTATCCCACGCCCGCTGTCCAGTGTGGATACGGAATTGGGAGGAACATCGTGCTCAGTGGCGACTGTCTGATTGCGGCTTTGCGAGCCGGTTCAGAAGTTTTATTGCGCGTGGCTCGCCCTGTCTGGCGGCCAGGGTCAGCAGTTCCATTACCTTGTTAAAATTTGCCTTGACGTATTTGCCGTCGCCATAATAGACGGCGAGCAGGGTTTGCGCCTGGGGATAGCCCCTGTCTGCGGAGTGTTCCAGCAACATGATCGCCTGCGACATGTTCTTGGGGACAGCCTGCCCCTGAACGTACAGGCAAGCCAGAAGATACATGGCCTGCGGGTCTTCGTTCTCAGCGAAGTCCAGAAGATGCGGAAGGGCTTCCTTGTACCGTCCCGCCTTCACGAGCTTCTCGAAATAGACCTCTCCACCCTCAGGCGAGGAGAAGTCGCCTGCGATTTCGCCAAATTCATCCATACGCGCCCTGATTTCATCATCGCAGGCCAGGGATATCTCCCTGGAGGTTGCGGGGACACACATGAGCTGGACATAGAAGAATGCGGCAACGACCAAAACGGCCACGGGGGCATAGTTCTGGAAATGGACGAAGTACGCTACGTAGAAGGCCAAAAAAAAGAGGTGCGGGCCAAAGGCGCTTTTGAAAAGGTTCATCAGTTGTCTCCTATGCGGGCGACAACTCTATCAAAGACCGCATCGCGCCTGCCGCCGCACGCGAGAGGGTCAGAATAAAGCGTTTGCAGAAGGGCAGCGGCTTTATGACGATCATTCCGAATCAGGTTGATGACCACATGCGAACAGGCACAGATATCTTCTATCGGTGCCCAGTTCACGGACATCATGTCCGTTTCGGGGATGTAGTTGAGGTTGAGACTGGCAAAATCGAAGTCTTCGGGTATGTGAAGTTTCATGGTGTATCTCCTTTGTTTATCTGGTCAACGGAGACCATTCCAGAAAATCGTAACCGCCATCTGGCTGATAGGCAGGCCAGAAGTCCTTGTCCCTGCATTCCTTCAAGGTATCCAGGGCGGCGCGTACCCTGCGCTCACCGCGTTCGAGCATTTCGATGGGCGCGGCGTAGAGCGCGATGGCATTGGGTTTTATCTCCTCTATGGCGAGGAACACGAAGTCGAAGTCGCGCTGATAGATTTCTCTAAGACCCATAAGACAAAGGGCGGCCTGCATGTCGTACCCGCCATCGAAAGCTGCTCTTCCGAAGGGGCGGGGCGAGGCATCCTGGGTTTTTTTGATGTCGAGGCAGATCCCGTCGTTAAGACAGAGACAGTCGGGGCGGAACTTGAGCCAGATACCGGTTTTCGGGTCTTTGAAAATATGGGTGATCTCATGCCTGCCTTCCCCAAGAAGCTTGCGGGCAAGGGTATGAGAAGAGACGGCGGAGCCGATGCCGGTGAGCTGTTCTGCCTGAAGTTGGGAGAGTATTATCTTGTTGCTATTGGGGAGCTTGAACTGTCTGGCGTCAGCTATTCTCACGTCTTCGTGCGGCTTTACCTCGTAGAACTGCTTGAACAGTTTGGGGTTGAGCAGAAAGTCGTGCATGGCCTGTCCGAAAAAGGGGGAAGGCGGGTTTATTTCGACCTCGCCGTTCCACGCGGCGCGAAAGTGGGCGGGCGAGCGCAGGATTTCCTTCAGCAAGGAACAGGAGACGCAGCTGCGGTCAGCATGGTATTGCTGGATCGAAAAATATCCAGACGACCGTTTGCCGTTGACGTGCAGCGTTTCTACCAGATTGGTTACTGACTGCGGATTGAGGGCGGCGGCGATGGCGGACATGAATTTTTTTCCTAAAATGGGTAGTCGAGGGGTGAGGTCTGGAAGCTGCATCATCAAATCTCGGTACGTTTGCCATTGGGCACAGGTTCCTGCCCGTTCACCGGCAGGTGTTTGCCGGTCAGGGATGAACCCATATGCCAGGTAGCGATCCTCCCGATGATTCGGGGGGTGATGGGAAAGCCTTTTACAGTTGTCATGTCAATCTCCTTGGTAGCAGTTTTGTTATTCCTGATTTGAGCCTATCAGAACAGATTCCCCGGCGCGGAAAAATTTTTCGGGCGCTCGGGCGGGGCTTATGGGAGACTTGGCAAACATCAGCGCCCAAAAAACCTCGCGGGTACGATGCATGTCGCCGTTGCAATACTGCGCGGCCTTGGCAATCTGTCCGCGCCCCATACGTAGCTGCGTCTGCGCGTGCCTTGATGTCGGCAAGTTGTTGCTCAGACAAGGTTTTGTAAAGCATGATGAATCCTGAAATGGTTGATTGATAATTTCAGAATACAGAAAAGAAAAATCGGCGCGGAAATATTTTTGATGATTTTTGAGGAGAGAAAACGATGCCAGGATGCCTGTCTTTCCTGGACAGAAGAACCCATGTCCCTCCAGGACAATGAAAAACACACCCCTTGCATCAAGTAAGTGGATGAGGTTAAGGCTGGAGACCTGCGCTCCCGCCCCTGAACATCTAACCCTTTTCGCTTTGTCCGGCGCGTTTGAGCGCTATACGGACGCCTTCGCAAAAGTTCCCCTTGCCCAGCTTGCGAGCCAAGGCAACGAATTCTTCGTCAAGTACCAGCTTACAATGTACTTTTTTGCCCTTGTATTGGGTGTTGTAGCGCGT
>JAISSL010000131.1 GCA_031273145.1 Zoogloeaceae bacterium
TTTCCTTGCCGCCGACTACCGGCCAGCGCAGACCGCGCGCCTTGTGATAGGTGTCGAAGTCGGTCAGGTCGTGATGATGCCCCCGACCAAAGGCGGCGTATTCCTCGAACAGCCCTTTCTGCACGTAGAAGCCGAAGTAATCGGATTCGTCGTTGCTGTAGTTTTCAAACCCCTTTTCGTGCGCGTTGACGGCAGTCACGTTGCTCTTCGGGAACTTGTTGGCGACGCCATAAAGCACGTCATACAGGGTCTTGCCCTTGTATTCCGGCTTCTTGGCGATCAGTTCGGCAGGCCAGACTTCTTCCACCTTGAAGCGTCTGGAGAATTCCAGATACTGCCAGAGGTCGGAACGCGCCTCGCCCGGCGCCTTGACCTGCTGCCGCCAGAACTGGGTGCGCCGTTCGGCATTGCCGTAAGCGCCTTCCTTTTCCGCCCACATGGCGGTGGGAAGGATCAGGTCGGCTGCCTGCGCCGATACCGTGGGATAGACATCGGAGACCACCACGAAGGCGGCGGGATTCCGCCAGCCGGGCAGAATTTCATCATTGATGTTCGGTCCCGCCTGCATGTTGTTGGTGGTAGAGGTCCAGTAGCACTTGATCTTGCCATCTTTCAGGTTGCGGCTTTGCGCCACGGCGTGAAAGCCGACCTGGGGAGAAATCGTGCCTTCGGGCAGTTGCCAGAGTTTTTCCGTCAATTCCCGGTGCGCGGGGTTGCCGACCACCATGTCGGCGGGCAGCCGGTGCGCGAAGGTGCCGACTTCCCGCGCCGTGCCGCAGGCGGAAGGTTGCCCGGTCAGCGAAAAGGGGCCGCAGCCCGGCTGGGAAATCTTGCCGGTCAGGAGGTGAATGTTGTAAATCAGGTTGTTCACCCAGGTGCCGCGCGTATGCTGATTCACGCCCATCGTCCAGAAGGAAACCACCTTCTTTTTCGGGTCGGCAAACAGTTCCGCCAGCTTTTTGAGCCTGTCTTTTGGCACGCCGGAAAGTCTGAAGGCTTCATCCAGCGTGTAGGTGGAAACGAACTTGGCGAACTCTTCAAAGGTCATCGGTTCGGATGCGCCCGGATCGCCCTTGGGCTTGCCCTCGTTGTTTGGATCGGGATAGCCGTTCTGGGTGGCTTTTGCCTCAAGCGCATGGGCGGGACGCAGGCCATAGCCGATGTCGGTCACGCCCTTCTTGAAGTTCACGCATTTGTCAATGAACGCCTGATTGACCTTCTTGTTCTGGATGATGTAATTGGCGATGTAGTTCAGGATCGCCAGGTCAGATTGCGGCTTGAAAATCATGCCGTTATCGGACAGTTCAAACGAGCGGTGCTCAAAGGTCGAGAGCACATGCACTTCGCAGCCCTTGTGACTCAGACGGCGGTCGGTCACGCGCGACCACAGCACCGGGTGCATTTCCGCCATGTTGGAACCCCACAGCACGAAGGCATCGGCATCTTCGATGTCGTCGTAACAGCCCATCGGCTCATCAATGCCGAAGGTACGCATGAAGCCAACCACGGCGGAGGCCATGCAGTGACGGGCGTTCGGGTCGAGGTTGTTGGAGCGGAACCCCGCTTTCCACAGTTTTGAGGCGGCATAGCCTTCCCAGATCGTCCATTGCCCGGAGCCGAACATGGCGATGGAAGTGGGACCAAATTCCTTCAGGGCGGCCTTCCATTTTTCCGCCATGATGTCGAAGGCTTCCTTCCACGAAACCGGCTCGAATTTGCCGTTCTTGTCGTATTTGCCGTTGGTCTTTCGCAGCAGGGGGCGGGTGAGCCGATCCTTGCCATACATGATCTTGGACAGGAAGTATCCTTTGACGCAGTTCAAGCCACGGTTGACCGGCGAATTCGGGTCGCCCTGGGTGGCAACCAGCCTGCCATTCTGGACGCCCGCCAGCACCGAACAGCCCGTGCCGCAGAAACGGCAGGGAATCTTGTCCCAACGGATGGTTTTGTCGCCTGACTGGGCAAGCGCGCCAGCAGGCAGGGTCATGCCGGTTGCCGCAGCGGCGGCGGCAACGGCCTGGGTTTTTAAAAAGTCACGGCGATTGGTCATTTCAGTCTCCTCGAGAGCGGTGTGTTTCATCCGAATATTCGGGAGCCGGTCTTGCTCTTTATCCAAATATTCGCTGGGAAAAGGTTACGGGTATTACGGGTGCGTTCAGGTCTCCTCAAGAGCGCGCGCTTCTTCCGAACATTCGGGCGCGAATGATTCATCCGAATATTCATAGGAAAGCATCACGGACATCACTTGTGGGATATGGTGGACTTGAAGGATGGAATCGGAAACGGCATAGTCCGGGCCGTCTTCCAACAGAACAATCATGCGCCCGTCGCCGCCATCGGCTGCGACGCTGGCTCCGGGCACGGCTTCGACGGCAGATTTGATCGCCTCGGCATGAACCGGCAGAAATTTCAGGACGAGGCTGACGATTCTCATGGCTCGCCTCTTTCCAGGAAGGGGGTTGAATCGAGGCCGGATGCCTGCGCGGCAGCGCGCATAAAAATGGCCTGTGCCGGACAGGAGGCCACGCACTCGCCGCAGCCGGTACAGCGCGATTCCGCAATTTGTGGTTCCGCAGGGTGGCCCTGGCGCAGGGTAAAACGAATGGCGCCTTCTTCGCAGTGGTCTTCACAGGAGCGGCACAGCACGCCCTGATGCGGCAAACAGGTCGCGCCGATCAGGGCGCGGAGCGTCCAGGGCGGAAGATCGGGGGAAATGAACGGGGAGGGCAGTTGAGGGGATGAAGCGTTTTGGCGGGCATTTTTCGCGCAAGCCTGAACACAATCCGCGCAAAACGTGCAGCGCGCCCGCTTGAAATCGGCTTCTGGAAATCCGCCCGCGCCTTTTGCGAGCAGCCCGGTAGGACACGCCGTCACGCAAGCGCCACAACGGGTACAGGCACTTGTGAACAGCGTTTCATCCACCGACCAAGGCGGGCGGAGCGAAACCGCTGTGGTCTCGCGCAGGCGCTGACCACGCAGGAAAGCGCGGCGGCTGATGTCCATAAGTCCTCTCTGTGAGTAAATATTTTTGTTGTTATGTCGTCATGCTAGTCCGCAAAGCAGAATCAACTTTGACCTAGGTCAAAGAATGACATAGGTTCGGGCAGCTTATCAGGCTATCCCGATTTTTCGTCCCGGATTTACGGGCAACCCGCGTTTATTGCTGCGTGGCGCGCTGAATATCCACGACGACGGATGCCCGGTATTGCTTCCATTTCACGAGAATAATGTAGGCATGGGGCGAGACTACCGTTTTCAGCCAGTCGGATTTCGTTTCCTTGGAGGTAGGCACCGAAACTTCCATCGTCTCGCCGAAATGCTTGCGCGCATTGCCGGAAATCGTGTTGGCGATTTCCCCGACGGCATCGAGCAGGCGCTCCTTGTTCCGCACTTCTTCGCCCATCATGAGCAGGAGATGGTTTATCATGCTGCGCGGCGTGGAAAAATAGATGCGCCCGGAAAAGCTCCCGGACAGGGTGATGTAGCTGGTCATGTCGAACGTGGCGGATGGCACGTCGCTTTCCAGCAGGTACGCGGTTTTGATCTCCACTTTTTCCTTGGTGACATGGAAAAAAAAGTGGCTTACCGCGTCAATAAAGACATGAATGTCTTCTTCGTTGATGTCGTTCATGGCTTTATAAGCTCCAAAAAGGCCGCAATCAGTTCTTCGTCGGAAAACGGTTTGTAAAGGAATCCCCGCGCCCCTTTTTTCAGCGCCTTCAAGGCCGTGGCCTTGTCGCTCAATGCGGAAACGACGAGGATATTGCAGTGGGGGTGAATTTCGATGATCTCTTCCGTGCACACGACGCCATCCATGTTCGGCATGGTAATGTCCATCGTGACCAGATCGGGCGCGTGTTGCCTGCAAAGCGCAACCGCTTCCTTGCCATCCTTGGCCATCCCTAAAAGCTGGATGGCGCTCAGTCTCGGATCGTTCAGGATGCGGGCGACGCGGCTTCTGATGAGCGCGGAATCATCAACAATCAGGAGTTTCATAGGGAGTCCTCAATGTCCTGTGCTTGGGTGAATTGGATGTTGAATTCGGTAAACTGGTTCGGACGGCTCTTGACCCGCAAGTGTCCGCCTATGGCCTTCACTTTTTCCAGTACGATATCCAACCCGATGCCGTGCCCGGAATCCCGGTCGGCTGTTTCTGTGGTCGAGACGCCCGGCTGGAAAAGCCGGGCCGTTACTTCATAGTCGCTTAAGGCGGCGGCGGCTTCTGCCGTCATCTGCCCCTTTCTTACGAAATGTTCGCGCAGACGGTTGGGAACGATGCCGCATCCGTCATCCCGTACCGTGAAGGTATATTGACCGTGACCCTGACTGGCGCACCAGAGACCCAGCGCGCCGGCTTGCGGCTTATTGCGCGCGACCCGCTGGTCGGGCGTTTCGATGCCGTGCGCCAGAGCGTTTCGCACCAGTTGAATGGAAATATCCTGCAATGTCTTTGCCGTGTTCTGGGGCAGGAAGGAAAATGCTTCGAGCTGGCAGGAGACTTTGACCTGTTTGCCTTGGGTTTTGGCAATCCGTTGCGCGAGCATGGTGATTTGATCCGCAAACGGAGTTTTCTGGACGGTCGGGGCGGTAGCGGCGGCAGTGGCAGCCTTCGCGCTATCTGGCGCTTGCGTCTTGCCCAGCACGCTGCCCAGGCGGGAAACGATCTGGGCGAACGAGGCATGGCGCTGGTAGAAGCCTTCCAGCAACACGGCCACGCGGAGCGTCTGGTCGCCGCCAAACGTCCCTTCTTCGCGCATGACCGCCATTTCCTTTTCGCATTCATGCGCGTAGCTTTCCAGCACGTCAATGCCCAGTATCGCCGCTTCTCCCTTGATGTTGTGCACGATACGCATGATGCTGTTCAGGGTATGCAGGCGGGCGCTGGCTTCATCCTGAGCCGTACTCATCAGCTCGTTGATTTGCGCCAGCGATTGCCCAAGGTTTTCAATGAACCGTTGCAGCGCGTCGAAATCGCCGCTGGCCAGCCGCAACAGGGTTTCGACCTCGGCCTTTGCCATGTTCTTTGCCTGTTCGACCTGCTGGGTCAGCACAACCTTGTCGGTAACATCCTGTACCGTGACCAGGAGGTGCGAGATTCTTCCTTCCTCGACGACCCGGTTGAAGAAGAAGGAGAGGTAACGGGTGTGGGACTCGCTGCCATGCTGCTCGGTGACGGTGACAGGCACGTTGATGAGGGGATTGAGGCTGGTCACCAGGGCTTCCTTCACCCGGTCGCCCAGAAGCAGCTCGATGTAGTCCACGGCAGCTTCGTAAACATTCCTGGGGGCAATGGCTTCGAGATAGGGCAGAAAACTTGCGCCCGGCGCAATTTCCATTCGCAGGGTGTCGGGCAGGGATTTCGAGAACTCCATCCCGATTCTTTTTTTCTTGTCCAGCAAAAACAGACCTTCTCGCACGGTCTCAAGAATTTCCGCCGTCTCCTTGCGCGCCACGGCGAGTTTTTCGTCGCCCGCGACCAGATCACGAATCGAAACTACGACGGTATAACCTAAGTTGACGAGCGCAAACAGGATGCCGACGACCAGAACGACCCGCAGG
>JAISSL010000192.1 GCA_031273145.1 Zoogloeaceae bacterium
ATTTCGATTTTTCCAAAATCAATGACCAGGGGTTCGCATCCGTGCATAAAGTGGCGACCAGAGGGAATATCCCTATTTACAGCCCATTTTGTCAGGGGGTCCGTCTTTTCCATGCAAGGTTCCTTTTTCAGATAGTCGGGGGCGCGGGTCAGGGAATGATCCTTTATTCCCACTCGATCGTTGCGGGCGGTTTGCCGGAGATGTCGTAGACCACCCGGTTAAAGCCGCGCACTTCGTTGATGATGCGATTGGAAACGCGCCCCAGCAGTTCGTAAGGGAGGTGCGCCCAGTGCGCGGTCATGAAATCGGAGGTGACGACGGCGCGAAGCGCCACCACATGTTCATAGGTACGCCCATCGCCCATGACGCCAACGCTCTTCACCGGCAAAAAGACCGCAAACGCCTGACTGGTCAGCTCATACCAGCTTTTGCCGACATCCGTTGTTTCACACAGTCCGGCGGCGGCATCCGCCGAGGTTGCCTTCGTAGCGCGCAGTTCGTCAATGAAAATGGCGTCGGCGCGTTGCAGAAGTTCGGCGTATTCGCGCTTCACTTCGCCCAGAATCCGCACGCCCAGGCCGGGGCCGGGGAAGGGATGGCGGTAGACCATCTCGCGCGGCAAACCAAGCGCTACGCCGAGTTCGCGCACCTCATCCTTGAACAGTTCTTGCAAGGGTTCCAGAAGTTTGAGGTGCAATTCCACCGGCAGCCCGCCGACGTTGTGGTGGCTTTTGATCGTATGCGCGCCCTTTTTGTGCTTGCCGGCGGATTCGATCACGTCCGGGTAGATGGTGCCCTGCGCCAGCCATTTTGCGGCGGGTAGCTTTTTCGCTTCGCGTTGAAAGACCTCAACAAACTCCTTGCCGATGATTTTTCGTTTTCGTTCCGGGTCGTCAATGCCCGCGAGCTTGCTCATGAATGTGTCAATGGCGTCCACGCGAATGACCTTGACGCCCAGATGACGGGCGAACATCTCCATCACCATATCGCCTTCGTTCAGGCGCAAAAGGCCGTGGTCGACGAACACGCAAGTCAGTTGCTCGCCGATGGCGCGATGAATCAGCGCGGCGGCAACCGAGGAATCCACCCCACCGGAAAGTCCCAAAATTACTTCTTCGCGCCCCACCGCCTGCCGGATGGCGGCGACGGCTTCCTCGATATAATCGCCCATTGCCCAATCCGTGCCGCAACCGCAAATCTGGTGCACGAAGCGTTCCAGAATGGCGCGTCCCTGCAAGGTGTGGGTCACTTCCGGGTGAAACTGAAGGCCATAAAAACGCCGCGTCTCATCCGCCATGCCCGCAATAGGGCAGGCCGGGGTAGAGGCCATGCGAACGAATCCGGGCGGCAATTCCATGACGGAATCGCCGTGGCTCATCCAGACCTTGAGCTGGTTGGCATTCCCGGCATCCGCGAAATCGGAGAGACCGGAAAAGATGGCCGTCTCGCCATGCGTTTCGACTTCCGCATAGCCGAATTCCCGCGCCTTGCCTGCGGCTTCCGCGCTCATGACCTTACCGCCCAGTTGCTCGGCCATCGTCTGCATCCCATAGCAGATGCCCAATACCGGCACGTCAAGCTCGAACACCGCCTTGGGGGCGCGGGGCGTATCGCCCTCGGTGACGGAACTGGGGCCGCCGGAAAGAATGATGCCCTTCGCGCCGTACTGCCGAATAAAATCGTCGGAAACGTCGTAGGGATGAATTTCGCAAAAGACTTTCGCCTCGCGCACGCGCCGCGCGATCAGTTGCGTGACTTGGGAACCGAAGTCGAGAATGAGGATTTTCTGGTGCATAGTGAAGTTCAGGGACGTTGAATGACGATTTTACGGATGCGGTGGTTCTCCGTATCCCCTACATAGAGATTACCCGCCGCGTCAATCACGATGCCATGAGGATGATTAAACCGTGCTTCGCTTCCCTCTCCATCGGCAAAGCCTTTCTCTTTGCCCGCAAGGGTGCTGATTTCTCCCTTGGGCGTGAACTTGAGGATGCGGTGATTCGCCGTATCCACTACATAGAGGTCGCCTGCCGCGTTCTTTTCGATCCTGCGTTTATTAGACCGTGCAGAGTTTTCTTCGCCATCAGCACAACATCCCTCACTGCCCGCAAGGGTGCTAACTTCTCCCTCCGGTGTGATTATGCGGATGCGGCGGTTTCCCGTATCCGCCACTAAGAGCTTGCCCATCGCATCAATCACAATAACGTGAGGCTGATTAAACCGGGCAGCACTCCCCTTGCCATCGGCAAAGCCTGGCTCGCCGCTGCCCGCAAGGGTGCTGACGATGACCGTTTCAGCCTGAGCAGGAAGGCTTACGCAAACCGCCAGAAACAAGGCCAGCAGTAGCGTTATCGCGGTAGATAGACGCCTGACAATCGTAGCTGCCAAAGCGCGTTTGCTGCATTGGGAAGGTTGTGGAATTTTCATGGAATCAGTGTCATTCCACCCGGTAATTCGGCGCTTCCTTGGTAATCTGCACGTCGTGCACATGCGATTCGCGCACGCCGGCAGCGGTAATTTCCACGAAGGCAGCGCGGCGATGCACTTCCGCAATCGTGGTGCAGCCCAGGTAGCCCATTGAGGAACGCAGCCCGCCCATGAGCTGATGGATGACCGCCAGGACGGAACCTTTATAGGGAACCCGGCCTTCAATGCCTTCGGGGACGAATTTATCCACGTTGGCCGCATTTTCCTGAAAGTAACGGTCGGCGGAACCGGCCTGCATCGCGCCCAGCGACCCCATGCCACGATAGGATTTGTAGGAACGCCCCTGAAACAGTTCCACTTCGCCCGGCGCTTCTTCCGTCCCCGCAAAGAGGCCGCCCAGCATGACGGTATTCGCCCCGGCCGCAATGGCCTTGGCAATATCGCCGGAATAGCGGATGCCGCCATCCGCAATGACCGATACGTCGCTCCCTTTCAATGCTTCGGCAACGTCGTGAATGGCCGTAACCTGCGGGACACCCACGCCCGCGACAATCCGGGTCGTACAGATGGAGCCAGGCCCAATCCCGACCTTGACCGCATCCGCGCCTGCCGCAACCAGCGCCCGCGCGGCTTCTGCCGTCGCAATATTGCCGCCAATCACTTCCAGATGCGGAAAATTCTGCTTCACCCACTGGACGCGATCCAGCACGCCCTGCGAATGTCCATGCGCGGTATCAACCACCACCACATCCACCCCGGCTTCGACCAGCAGGCGAACCCGCTCGTCCGTCCCCTCGCCAACCCCCACCGCCGCGCCAACCCGCAGGCGTCCGGCTTCATCCTTGCTGGCATTCGGGTGTTCGGTCGCCTTGGTGATGTCCTTCACCGTGATTAGGCCGCAAAGCCGGAATGCGTCATCCACAATCAACACCCGTTCCAGTCGGTGTTCGCGCAACAACGCCTTGCCATCCTCGATGCTCGCGCCTTCCTTGACCGTAACCAGCCGTTCGCGCGGCGTCATGATGGTCTTTACCGGCTCATCAAACCGGGTTTCAAAGCGCAAATCCCGATTGGTCACAATGCCCGCCACCTTGCCATCCGCGCCAATGACGGGAAAGCCGGAAATCCGGTGCTCCTGCGAGAGCGTCAGGACTTCATCAACTGTTTTGTCGGGCGTAACGGTAATCGGGTCTTTCAGAATGCCAGTCTCGTACCGCTTGACCTTGGCCACTTCGCCCGCCTGCGCGGCAGCAGACATGTTTTTATGAATGATGCCGATTCCGCCTTCCTGCGCGAGCGCAATCGCCAGCCGCCCTTCCGTCACGGTATCCATCGCGGCGGAGACGAGCGGCATCCGTAGGGAAATTCTGCGGGTCAAGCGGGTCGAGAGATCAACATCCCTGGGCAGGATCGTGGAATGATTCGGAACGAGCAGAACGTCGTCGAACGTGAGGGCTTTTCCAAGAAGTTGCATGGCCTTTAATCCTAGCTCACAAAGAGTTATTATATATCAGGCAGTCTTTTTTCGTCTTGCCGCGAATTTTCCGAAGAGGTCACATCATGCAGAAACACAGCTTGTTTGCCATTGCGCTTGTTGTCGGCGTTGCCGTCGTCTTGCCTGCCAGCGCCCAGGTCTATAAATGGAAGGATGAGCAGGGGCGCACCGTCATCTCCGATAAACCCCGCCCCGGCAGCGGAGGACATGAACAGGTCACGTCCACGCCGCAGAAAGATCATTTGCAGGAAAAGCCCACGCAGACCGTAACGCCTGAACAATCCATAGCCGACAAGGAACTCGAATTCCGCAAGCGCCAGCAGGAACAGCGGGAAGCCGCCGCCAAGGCCGAACAGGATAGACTGGCCGCCGAACAGAAGGCGGAAAATTGCAAGCGGGCACAGAATTATCTCCAGGCGCTTGAATCAGGACAGCGCGTCAGCCAGCCGGATGCTTCCGGCGCGCTCATCCCGATGGACGACAGCGCGCGACAACGAGCCATTGAAGAACAACGCGCCAACGTGCGAAGCCAGTGCAGCGGCTAGAGCGGTTTTTGTTTAACTGAGTACATTTTTGCCCTCTCCCGCCCCTTCGGGGCACCCTCTCCCACAAGTGGGAGAGGGGATTTTCAGTGCCGTCCGCGCAGCATATCTCCCCTCTCCCGCTTGCGGGAGAGGGTTATTGTTTGCACATGAATCGAAACTGCTCTAATCGTCCGGGCGCAGACTGCGTCCCAGCAGATAAAGTTCCGCGCTGCGATCTCTGGATGCCTTGGGTTTTCGGGTTGCCACGCTCATAAAAATCTCCCGCATGGCCGTAAGAAACGCCGGGTATCCCGCGCCCTGAAAAACCTTGACGAGAAAAATCCCGTCGGGCACCAGCCAGTGCCTTGCAAAATCAAGCGCCAGTTCTGCCAGATTCATCCCCCGCGCCTGATCCGTCGCCGCAATGCCGGAAAGATTGGGCGCCATGTCGGAGAGGATAATTTTTATCCGCCGTCCTTCTAGCGCCGCCTCCAGCCGTTTCAGCGTTGCATCCTCGCAAAAATCGCCCTGAATGAATGTGACCTGATTGATACCCTGCATTTCCAGCACATCCAGCGCGAATACCCGCCCCTGTTCTCCCACCTTTTTTGCGGCGACCTGCGACCAGCCGCCGGGCGTTGCGCCCAAATCCACTACGGTATCGCCGGCATGAAATAGATGATCCTTATCGTCCATTTCGAGTAGCTTGAAGGCCGCCCTTGAGCGCCAGCCTTCCTTTTTTGCCTGCCGCACGTAAGGGTCGGTCACATGCTCATGTATCCATGCCCGGCTGCT